>JASHTZ010000232.1 GCA_030040295.1 Terriglobia bacterium
GAAGTGTGGATTACGGATGACACTTCGCGGTTCCTGAACGGTCCGGCAGCGGGCATGACCCTTCGCGAAGCTTCGGAAAAATACGGTCCCGAGTTGCACGGAAGCGCCTGGCCGGGCCGCCGCTTTCCGCTTCTCGCCAAATACATTTTCACCAGCGACTGGCTCTCTGTGCAGGTTCATCCCGATGACGCCTACGCGGCAGTGAACGATCCGGGCAGCCTGGGCAAGTGCGAGATGTGGTATTTCGTGAAGGCGGACGCCGATGCCGCGATCCTGCTCGGGCTCAAACCCGGAGTGACCAAGCAGCAGTTGCCGCCCGCCTTCAAAAGCGGAACCTCCCGCGAGTTTCTACAAAGCTTCCGGCCACAGCCCGAAGAGGCGGCGTTCGTTCCGCCCGGAGTCATCCACGCTCTTGGGCCCGGCCTGGTGCTGTTCGAGGCCGAGGAAAATTCTGATTTGACCTACCGTCTGGATGATTTTGGACGCATGGGGCTCGACGGCAAGCCGCGCCCGCTGCACCTGGATAAAGGGCTGGAAGTGCTTCGCCCCGAGCTTCCCTCCTTGCGCGACTTGCCTCGAATCGACTTGCCGGAAAAATACGGCGCGCGGCGGCCGGTGCTCGCCAGCCGCTACTTCGCGCTCGAGGAGCTGAAGGTTCGACTCAAAGCGAACTTCCGCAGCTCGCCCCAAAGGGTTGAAGTCCTTTCCGTTCTCGAAGGCGAGGGACGAATCGAGAATGAGTCGGGCTGGCTCGCCTATCGCTGCGGTGAAACCTGGCTGATTCCCCCCTCCGCCGGCCTCTACCGCCTTGCGCCGGGAATTCCCACCCGGCTCCTGAAATTCTACGTCCCGGACATTGAACGGGATTTCCGCGAGCCCCTGAAGAAGCGAGGGATTGCCGCGGAGATCATCCGCCGGATTGTATTCGAGTAAAACTCATGGCCCGCCAATCGCTTTATTCTCACGTCTACGCTGTGGTGATGGCCGGCGGAAGCGGAACACGCTTCTGGCCGCTGAGCCGGCGCAAGCACCCCAAGCAGTTGCTGGAATTATTCGGCCGCGGCTCGCTGCTGGAACAGACCGTCGCAAGGCTTCGCTCGCTTATTCCGCCCGAGCGTACTTACGTCTACACCAATGAGCTGATCCGTGGCGAAGTCTGCCGGCGGCTGCCGCAGATCCCGCGTGCGCAGATTGTGGCGGAACCCGCCTCACGCAACACCGCCCCCACTCTGGGAGTGGCCGCACACGAAATTCTGCGGCGCGACCCCGAAGGCGTGATGGTGATCCTGCCCGCCGATCACGTCATCGCCAAACCCGCGGAATTCCTGCGCGTGTTGCGCGCCGGGTGTGAGACCGCGCGGGAAAAGGGAAAATCCGTGGTCATTGGCCTGAAGCCCACGCGCCCCGACACGGGTTTCGGGTACGTGCGGCTCGGCCTGCGCGAGGCGTGCCTCGGCGGGCAGGAGATTTATCGCGTCGAGAAATTCACGGAGAAGCCCCCGCTGGTGCTCGCGCGCCGGTATGTTGCCTCGCGACGGTATCTCTGGAATGGCGGCATGTTCATCTGGCGAGCTTCCACGCTGCTCGATCATTTCGCGAAGCACCAACCCCGCATGGCGCAACAACTGAATGAGCTGGCGAAAGCCGGCGGCGTGAGATCGGCAAGGAATTTTCGCCGCCTGTTTCCGCGATTCGAAAAGATTTCGATTGACTTCGCCATCATGGAGAAAATTTCCAACATCTACGCCGTCGCCGCTGACATCGGCTGGAACGATGTGGGCAGTTGGGCGGTGGCCTACGAGCTTTCGGCCAAAGATTCTGAGGCCAATGTTCGGCCGCAGCGCAGCTTGAGTCTCGATTCGCACGGCAATATGGTGGTGGCACGGCGCAGCTTCGTAGTGACGGTGGGAGTCCAAGACCTCGTCATCGTGGAGACGGATGATGCGCTGCTGGTTTGCCCGCGCGACCGCTCGCAGGACGTCGGCAAGGCGGTTCAGGGGATCGCGGCCGCGGGGCATCGGGATTTGCTGTAGATTTTTCGTTGTGGGTTAAGCCAAAAGGCGAAATTCGAAACTCGCCACCGGTGCGAATTTCGATTTTCGGTTCTTAACATGGACAAAATTAAGTTCGGCACAGACGGCTGGCGGGGAGTAATTGGGGAGGATTTCACCTTCCCCAACGTGCGCCGCGTGGCGGCGGCCGTTGCGGATTACGTTCGCGAGGAAAGCGAACCCGCACGCGGCCTGGTTGTCGGCTACGACATGCGATTTCTTTCCGCAGAGTTCGCGCGCGCGGTCGCGGAGGTGATTTCCGCCGCAGGAATTCCCGTTTGGCTCGCCGATACCGGAACGCCCACGCCGGCGGTGAGCTACGCGGTGACCACGCGCAAGGCTGCGGGCGCGGTGATGATTACCGCCAGCCACAATCCCTATCGCTGGAATGGCATCAAATTCAAAGCGCCCTACGGCGGCTCGGCGGCGCCGGGGATTATTCGACGGGTCGAAGTCCACTTGCAGCGGCTCGATCGCAAGAGCGCGCGGAAACGCAAGGCTGCCCCGGTTGAAATCGTTGACTTGACGGCTCCTTACCTCGGCCGTCTGAAGCAGATGGTGAAGCTCGACTTGATTCGGTCCTCCGGCCAGAAATTTGCGATCGATCCGATGTACGGCTCGGGCCGCGGCTGCATTGCGCGCCTCTTTGACGAGGCGGGAATTTCCTATCGCGAAATTCACTCGGAGCATAATCCGCTTTTCCCCGGCATGAATCCCGAGCCCATCGAGCCGCACGTAGAGGGACTGCGACGCGCGGTTATCGAAGGTGGCTTCGATGCGGGCTTTGCCACCGACGGCGACGCGGACCGCATTGGCGCGATCGACCGCACCGGCGCTTTCATCGATTCGCACAAGATTTTCTCCATCCTGCTCCAGCACCTGACGGATGACCTGGGTCTGCGCGGCGAAGTGGTGAAGACATTCTCCACCACGCAAATGGTGGACAAGCTGGCGGCGAAACACGACCTGCCATTGCACGTCACCCCCATTGGGTTCAAATACATCTGCGAGCTGATGCTAACGCGTGACATCCTGATTGGCGGTGAAGAAAGCGGCGGCATTGGAATTAAGGGCCATCTGCCGGAGCGCGACGGCATCCTCAACTCACTGCTTCTCGCCGAGATGATGGCGGAGAAAAAGAAGTCGCTGGGCGAGCTGGTGGAGGATTTGAGCCGCGAATTCGGACCGCACTTTTATGAGCGTGTTGATCTGGAAGTGGAGCTCGCCAGGGCGCAACATCTGGTGAAGCAGGTGGCGCAAGGAAAATTCAAGAAAGTTGCGGGTTTGACGGTGACTGCCTTGGAGGATTTGGACGGCGC
>JASHTZ010000233.1 GCA_030040295.1 Terriglobia bacterium
GCGCATCAGCTTGGTTACCGCCTGCCGGTGGAAGCCGCCGCCGGCATCTGGTGGTGGGACAAACTCTGGAAGCAGATCGGCCTCGCCACGCGGCCGCGCTAACCGCCAAGTGGACCAGCATACGGCTTTTCGCTGTAGCGGCGCTCTATGAGCGCCGTCGGCGGTCAATAGACCGCCGCTACAGTTACCGCACATCGACACTACGTGCCGGATTTTTGAGATGCAGCAGCGATTCGGATTGCTATAAACTGCAATTTGGCGGAGCAAATCAACGTGGGCAATCTAAGTTACACTGCCGGAGCAATTTGTGTTGCCCGCAGCGGCAAAACTTCAGGGGTTGGCGCTGCATCTAATGGACTGATGCAGGGAAGGACTGGGAGTCATGTGGAATAATCTGAAAACTACGTTTCTATTGGCGGCCATGACGGGCCTCTTCCTGGCGGTTGGAGACTGGTGGGGCGGGCGGAATGGGCTGATTCTCGCCCTGGTGTTGGCCGGGGTCATGAATCTAGGCAGCTACTTCTTCTCCGACAAGATCGCGCTGATGTCCTCCGGCGCTCAACCGATTGCGCGCGAACAGAACCCGCGCATCTACCAAATCGTGGAACGGCTGGCGGCAAAGGCCAACGTCCCGGTTCCTAAAATCTATTTTATTCCCACCGATTCGCCCAACGCCTTCGCGACGGGCCGCAATCCCCATCATGCCTCGGTGGCGGTGACGCGCGGCATTCTGGAAATCTGCGACGACGAGGAAATCGAGGGCGTGCTCGCGCACGAGCTGGGCCACGTGAAGAATCGCGACATTCTCACCAGCGCCGTGGTGGCCACGCTGGCGGGCGCGATTACCATGATCGGACACATGCTCTGGTACGCCGATCTTTTCGGCGGATTCGGCGGCGGGCAGCGCGACGAACGCGGAGGGGGAGTGCTTTCCGGGCTTGCCATGATGATTCTGGCTCCGTTGGCTGCCACCCTGATTCAGCTCGCCATTTCTCGCTCGCGCGAATACGAAGCCGACCACACGGGCGCGGAGATTACCGGCAACCCCATGGGCCTCGCGCGCGCGCTCGACAAAATCGATAAGTGGGCGAAGCGCGTTCCCATGAAGGTTGCGCCCTCGATGGCGCACCTTTATCTTTATGCCCCGCTGACGACGGGACAGGTTTTTTCCAGCCTGTTCTCCACTCACCCGCCCATCCGCAAGCGCATCGAGCGGCTGATCGGGCGCGATTTCGTTTAAGCGGCCCGTGCTTGCCCGCGCGCCGGGAATCACGCTACCATGGATTTGTTCCCTCTGCCCGCAGGGCTCGGGACGCTGAGCATATGCTGCGCGATAAATTCGGGCGTGAAATTCACGACCTGCGAATTTCGGTGACCGACCGGTGCAACTTCAGTTGCGTTTACTGCAAGTCCGCCGACCCGAAGAATTATTTTCCCCACCGCGACCTGCTGACGTGGGAGGAATTCCTGCGCCTGAGCCGCGTTTTGGCGGGCCTGGGGATTCGCAAAATCCGCGTAACGGGCGGCGAACCGTTGCTGCGCGAGGGCGTGGTGGACTTCATCGCGCGGCTGCGGCAAATCGACGGCTTGGAAGACGTGGCGCTGACCACCAACGGATATCTGCTGCCGGAAATGGCGCGCGAATTGGCGCGAGCCGGCGCACCGCGCGTTACCGTGAGCCTGGATTCCACCAATCCCGAAAAGTTCGCGCGCATCACGCGCACGCCGCGCTCCTACGAGAAAGTGATGGCGGGCATTGACGCTGCGCTGGAGGCGGGTTTGCGCCCTGTGAAGGTGAACATCGTTCTGGTGCGCGGCTTCAACGACGATGAAATTGTCGAGTTCGCGTGCCTGGCCCGCCGCCGCGACATTGTGGTTCGGTTCATCGAGTTCATGCCGCTCGACGCCGACCACGCCTGGAAGCGCGAGCTGGTGGTGACGGCGAAGGAGATCGTGGACGCGATTCATCCGGTGTTTCCGCTGGAGGAAATTCCCCGCCACTCGGCCAGCGAGACGGCGCTGCGCTACCGATTCGCCGACGGACAGGGTGAGGTGGGCATCGTCGCGCCGGTTTCAATTCCTTTCTGCGGGCAATGCAGCCGCCTGCGCGTCACCGCCGACGGCAAATTGCGAACCTGCCTTTTCTCCCTTCGCGAGCACGACGTGCGCCCGCTGGTTCGCAATGGCGCCACCGACGGCGACCTTGCCGCCTTCATGAAAGAGGCGGTGAGCCAAAAAGAACGCAGCCACCGGATTAACGAACCCGATTTCGTTCAACCCTCACGCACGATGGTTTACATTGGGGGTTAAAAACGGGTGAAAAGGGATATGGGACACGGGACAAGGGGGTTCTTAAGCTAGAATGAAAGCAGGTCGATTATGGAAACGGCAACTTTGGATTTAGTCCTCGAAAACTTCGCTGATCTCAGCCCGCAGGAGCTTGACGAACGCATCACGCGGGCCAAGGCCGACCTGGGCGGGCGCCTGGTAATTCTCGGCCACCACTATCAGCGCGACGAAGTCGTGAAATTTGCCGATTACCGCGGCGATTCGCTGCGCCTTTCGCAACTGGCCGCACGCCGGCGCGAAGCCGAGTACATCGTCTTCTGCGGCGTGCACTTTATGGCGGAAAGCGCTGATATCCTGAGCGGCGACCACCAGACGGTGATTCTTCCCGATCTGCACGCGGGCTGCTCGATGGCTGACATGGCCAATCTCGAGCAAGTGGAAGTCTGCTGGGAAGCCCTTACGGCGAATGGCGGAAGGATAGTGCCCGTCACTTACATCAACTCCACAGCGGCCATT
This sequence comes from Terriglobia bacterium, assembly GCA_030040295.1. GTDB lineage: Bacteria > Acidobacteriota > Terriglobia > UBA7540 > UBA7540 > Bog-366. Next base: position 2,806 of record JASHTZ010000233.1, read on the forward strand.
AAAGCCTTTGTGGGAAGAAATGGCGGCGCGGTGTGCACCTCCTCCAACGCCCGCAAGGTGATGGAATGGGCGCTCGAGCGGGGCGAAAAAGCTCTTTTCCTGCCGGATGAGCATTTGGGACGAAATACGGGTTATGGACTGGGATACCCTCTTGATCAGATGGCAGTGTGGAATCCGCAAGAAGAAAACGGCGGGCTGGCGGACGGTGAAATCGCCCGGGCGCGGATTTATTTGTGGAAGGGCCATTGCTCCGTGCACCAGCGGTTTCGCACTGAGAACGTGGAGCGCGTGCGCGCGCGGCATCCGGGAATCCGGGTGATTGCGCATCCCGAGTGCTCCTGGGAAGTTTGCCAGTGCGCGGACGAGGTGGGCTCGACGGAATATATTTTGAAGCGTATCGGGGAAGCGCCGGCGGAAAGCAGTTGGGCGGTGGGTACGGAAATTCACATGATCCGGCGTCTGGCGGCCGAATACCCGGACCGGCTGATCGTTTCGCTCGACGATTGCGTGTGCATGTGTAGTACCATGTTTCGAATCTCGCCCCAGCACCTCTGTTGGACGCTCGAAAGCCTGCGCGCCGGGCAGGTGGTCAACCGCGTGAGCGTCGATGCGGAAACCAAGCGCTGGGCGCTCGTGGCTCTGAATCGCATGTTGGAGATCAAATAAGACTCTCGACCTTCGACGATCCGCATGGGCGACAAATATTTCAATCGCCGGGAAGCACAGGAACTTCTACCCACCCTCGCGCCGTGGCTCATGGAGGCGCGCGACGAGAAGCAGAAGATCGAGGCCTTCCGAACTGAAATTACGCAAGTCGCCTCCCGCATCATGGTTTTGGGCGGGACTTTCCCTCCTCTGGGGGACCTGCTGAAAAAAAAATCCGAGCACGACGCGGCGACGGAACATCTCTCCGAACTTGTCGATCTTATCCAGGAAACCGGCGTATTGGTGAAGGATCTCGATGTCGGCTTGGTGGATTTTCCCAGCCTGCTGGAAGGCGAGGAGATTTACCTCTGCTGGAAACTCGGTGAAGAACGCGTTGCCTATTGGCACGGCGTAGATGAGGGATTTGCCGGCCGCAAACCTCTCGATGATCCCCCGAGCGGAGGGAGTCCGCAGCCAGGGCACCGGTTGCAGTAAGCGAATTACGGGTGCTAGATTGGAATTGTGATGAGCACAAGGACGCTTCTGACCACTGAAGAACTCGAAAGACTTCCCAAGCCCGAGCAGGGCGGCGGTTACGAATTGGATGAAGGAGAACCCGTCTACGCGTCTCCGAACAGCTATGAGCAGTGGGAATTTATCCACCGGATTTACACACTCTTGGAAGGATGGGCAAAGGCGAATAACCGAGGGTTGGTCGCTGGCGACACCTGGTTTGAATTCGCTCCCGGCGTCGTGCGCGCTCCGGATGTCGCGTTCGTCCCGCGCGATCGCATTTCCGCACTTGACCCCAAGCACACCCTTAAGGTCATCCCGGCCTTGGTCGTGGAGGTCCTCTCATCATTCAACACAGCGCGAGAGATGACGCGCAAAATTAAACAGTATCGGGACGCGGGTGTTGATTTAATCTGGGTCGTGGACCCCGAAAAGAGTGAGGTTGATATTCATGGCGCAGGTCCGCTAAAGACTCTCCGCAGGGGCGACTTCCTGAACGATGACAAAATCCTCCCCGGTCTTTCTATCTCCGTCACCGTGATATTCGAGCCGGTTCTATGAGCGAAGGAGTTCCTTCCAACGAACTCGCGAAGGCTGCGAGCGCTTACTTGCGCTCCGCCGCGCACCAGCCCGTGCTGTGGCGCGAGTGGAACGGCTCCGCCTTCGAGCAGGCGGCGGAAGCGGATAAGCCCATTCTGCTGGATATTGGCGCTGTGTGGTGCCACTGGTGCCACGTGATGGACCGCGAGAGTTACGAGAACCCAGAAGTGGCGCGCATCATCAATGAGTCGTTCATCCCCGTAAAGGTCGATCGCGACGAGCGCCCCGATATCGACGCCCGATATCAGGTTGCCGTAAGCGCCCTGACCGGCCAGGGCGGCTGGCCGCTCACCGCTTTCTTGACTCCGGACGGAAAACCATTCTTCGGCGGCACTTACTTTCCTCCTGACGACCGCGGCGGCCGCCCGGGCATGAAACGCCTGCTGGAAGCCATCGCGCAAAATTACCGCGCCCACCGCGAACAGGTTCAGGAGAGTGCAGTAAAGATTGCCGAGGCCCTGCGCAACGTGGAAGGCGTCAAGAAAAGCGAAGAGCCCGCCGACGAGAGGATTGTCAGGGACATCGTTGAAGAAATTGTGGGCATGTTCGACGCGCGCAACGGCGGCTTCGGCAACGCTCCGAAGTTTCCCCATCCTTCGGGGATCGATCTCCTGTTGGAGGTCTATCTGTCCACTCGCCAGGAACGGCTGCTGAGTATCGTGACCTCAACGCTCGAACACATGGGGAGCGGCGGCGTCTATGACCAAATTGGCGGCGGCTTCCACCGCTATTCCGTGGACGAGCGATGGATCGTGCCGCATTTCGAGAAGATGTCTTATGACAACGCCGGCCTGCTGGGCAATTACCTTCGCGCCTACCAAATCTCCGGCAACCCCTTCTTCCGTGAAACTTCTCTGGGCATCCTCAGCTTCCTTGAAAGCGTGTTGTCGCATCCTGAAGCGGGTTTTTATTCAAGCCAGGATGCGGATATCAATCTTGAAGACGACGGCGACTACTTCACGTGGACTTTGCAGGAGCTGAAGGCTGCGCTCGATGAACCGGAGGCGCGCGTTGCGTCCCTCTACTACCACGTCGAAGAAATTGGCGAAATGCATCACAACCCCGCCAAGAACGTGCTGTTCATCGATCAGCCGCTTTCCGCCATCGCTGCGCGGATGCAGATTGACGAAGCGAAGGTTTCAGAATTGCTGGCGAGCGCCCGAAGGAAAATGGCCGAAGCACGCTCCCGGCGAATGACCCCGTTCGTGGACAAATCAATTTATACAAGCTGGAACGGGATGTTGATTTCCTCGCTGCTCGAAGCCTATCGAGTTCTGGGGCTCAAGGCTGAGCGCGACCGCGCCCTGGCGACACTCGACCTGCTGGTCGCCAAAGCTTACGACCCCGAAAAGGGAATGTACCACACGCTGGTGGACGGCGGGCCGCGCATCGAGGGCCTGCTCGAGGACCAGGTGTTCATTGCCGCCGCGCTTCTGGATGCCTACGAGGTTACGGGAAGGCGTTCCTACTTCCAGCGCGCGCTCGATTTGATGGAAATCACCCTGCGCCGATTCTGGGATGACGCGGAAGGAGGATTCTTTGACACCGCACGCGACCTCGCCGACCGGCACGGAAATCTGGTGAATCCGCGCAAGCCCTTCCAGGATTCTCCCACGCCCGCCGCGAACGCCGTGGCCGCGCAGGTGCTCGACCGGCTCGACGTCCTCGCAGACCGCGAAGACTTCGGTGAAAAGGCCGCGGCCACGCTTGCGTTGTTTGCTCCCAAAGCGGGGCAGCATGGATTGTTCGCGGCCACTTACGGCCTGGCGTTGCTCCATCACTTGCGCGCCCCGCTCGACGTGGTGGTAGTGGGGCGTGGCGACGATGAGCGCGCCCAAAACCTTCTCCGCGCCGCCTACGAAGCGCCGCGGGCCGGCAAGCGCGTATTCGCCTTTGAACCGGAAGTTGTAAAATCCGGGGAATTGCCCGCGGGCCTGGCTGCAACGCTGCCGCAACTGCCCTTCGACGGCGTCCCGGTGGCGCTGGTGTGCGAAGGTTCAGCCTGCCACGCTCCCGTGCAATCTCCCGCCGGCCTCCGCGCGCTGCTCGTGGCCGGCAAATCGTGAATTGCGTAATCGGGGAAATTAATTTGACATTCGAACCCCGAGTTTTTATTCTGGATAGCTTTGGGTCGACCTCACAGGAATTTCCGCTCGCCCCGCAAGTTCCGCCCTGGTTTCTCCGAAGCAACCTATCCGCAAAGGAAAATGTGAATGCCCGGCATCGTTAAAGAACGGTTGTTTACTCCCGGCCCTACTCCGCTGTTGATGGAAGCGCAGGCGCGCACACTCACCGCGGCCAATGTTCATCATCGCACTGAAGCGTTTCGCAAGATCATGACGGAAACGCTCGCGCTGCTGAAGTATTACTACGACACTCCGAACGACGTGCTGATCTTTGCAAGCTCGGGGACCGGAGCGATGGAGGGCTCTGTCTCCAATCTTCTCTCCCCCGGCGAGCGCATGCTGGTGGGCACGGCGGGAAAATTCGGCGAGCGCTGGTTTGGAATCGCCGAGGCGTACGGAATCGAAGCGGTAAAGGTGGAATCGCCCTACGGCCAGCCCGTGAACATCGAAGCGATGAAGCAGAAGCTTGCAAGTGGTGGCCCCTTCCGCGCGGTGTTCATTCAGGCAACGGAAACTTCCACGGCCGTCATGAACGACGTGCGCGCGCTGGGCGAGGCGGTGAAGAATTATCCCGAGACGGCGCTGGTGGTGGATGGAATCACCGGCCTCGGCACTTCCGACTTGCGCGTCAATGAGTGGGGGCTCGACATCCTGATTGGCGGCTCGCAAAAGGCCGTGATGATCCCACCGGGCCTGGCCTTCGTCAGCGTCAGTGAAAAAGCCTGGGGGTTAATCGCCAGGTCCAAACTGCCGCATTTCTATTTCGATTTTGCCAAGGAGCGCAAAAACCAGGCAAAAGGCGAGACCGCTTACACGCCCGCCACAACGCTCGTCATCGGCCTGCACGCTGCGCTGGAATACGTCCGGAAAATCGGCAGGGAGAATCTCATTGCCAACGCTGCATTGCTGGCGGAAGCATCGCGCACCGCCGCGCAGGCCCTGGGGCTGAAGTTGTTCGCGGAATCTTCACCCGCCAACGCCGCCACGGCCGTCTGCGCGCCGGCGGGCATGGATTCCGGCGCCATCGTCAAGGAATTGCGCACCCGCTTCGGCGCGGTAATCGCCAATGGGCAGGGCAGCATGAAGGGCCAGCTTTTCCGGCTTGCACATCTTGGCTACTTCGACATGGTGGACCTGTTCGCATTCTTCGGCGCCCTGGAAGTTTGCTTGCTGAAGCTGGGCCACAAAGTGGAGCTCGGCTCCAGCGTGCGCGCCGCGCAGGAGGTTTATCTTCGCCACGCCCGGTAATTCGTGGCGCCTTGGCGGCGATTTGGGAATTGAGACAAGGCCGCTGAACTTCGGGCCATACATGCAACGGACCACCGACTACGGACAGATGGCACCTTCTTATGAAAATCCTTGTTGCTGACAGCATTTCCGAACACGCCGTGGAGCTTCTGCGCGAGCAGAAATCCTGGGACGTGGTCTTCCTGCCGAAGAAGGCAGGAGCGAAAGTCGAAGATGA
>JASHTZ010000234.1 GCA_030040295.1 Terriglobia bacterium
TTCTGCCCGGGCACGCTCCCCTGCTGACGGACCTGGTCCCCGGCGCGCTGGAATACACTTCCGCCGGCACGCGGCACGCCATGGTGGTGGATTGGGGCTTCGCGGAAGTCCTGCCCGACCGCGTCATCGTGCTGGCGCAAACCGCCGAACGCGCGGAGGATATCGACGTGGAGCGCGCCGAAAAGGCCAAAGAGCGCGCCGAGGAGCGCTTGAAGCGCTTCAACGATCCGGAGGTTGACATGCAGCGCGCACAGGAAGCGCTTCGCCGCGCTATCGCAAGGCTCGAAACCGCCAAGAAAATCCAGGGATAAATTTACCTTCCACCTCTCCTTCCCGGAGTGATGCCATGCCGAGCGAAGCCATCGTGATTATCGAGGACGACATCACCCGGCAAGACGTGGACGCCATTGTGAACGCGGCGAACACTTCCTTGCTGGACGGTGGGGGCGTCGATGGAGCGATTCACCGGGCGGCAGGGCCGGAGCTGCTGGAAGAGTGCCGCGGGTTGCATGGCTGCCCCACTGGAGAAGCTAGGATTACACGAGGATATCGCCTGCCGGCCCGCTGGGTGATCCACACGGTGGGCCCGGTGTGGCGCGGCGGCAAGGATTTTGAGGACGAATTGCTGGCCAACTGCTACCGTCAATCGCTCGCACTCGCCGTTCAAAGTGGCGTGCGCAGCATCGCATTTCCCGCCATCAGCACCGGCATTTACGGATTTCCCCTCGAACGCGCCACGCGCATTGCCGTTCGCGAAGTGCGGGCTTTTCTGGAAACGAACCCGGCCATTGATAAAGTACTCTTCGTCTGCTTCGATTCCCACACGCGCAGCGTGTAAGAAAGCGTGTTGGCGGAAAACGAATAGGCGCGAGGACCGCCCCCGCTACTATGCCTTCTCGTTTGCTTGACTTCCCGATACCCTTCGGATAGTTTTCTCGGGAAAGCCTTACGCGGATCCCATTTATGAAAAAAACCTGGGGCCGGTGGGTGTGGCTCGCCGTTGGGGCCGTTGTCATCGTCCTGATTTTTTATAACCTGAGCAGCAACCCGGAGTGGCGCGATTTCCGTTGGCACCGCCTTTGGGGATCGATCGTCGGGGCACGCCTGGACTATTTGTTGATCTCGGCAATCCTTGTCTACAGCTCATACGTCGTCAGGGCGATTCGCTGGCGATTCTTTATGGCGCCCATCAAGGCGGCTTCCCCGTGGGTCCTATTTGTGGGCCAGGTTCTGGGGTTCAGCTCCATCTTTCTGGTTGGCCGTCCGGGCGAACTGGTTCGTCCCGCCTATATCGCCAAAAAAGAAGACGTGTCAATGAGCAGCATGGTGGCGGTGTGGCTGCTGGAGAGAGTCTTTGACACCATCGCCATGGTCATCCTTTTTGCCGCAGCCATTTATTTTGAGCCAGTGAATCCGGACACCCCCAAGGGTGTTACCGTTCTCCACGCGATGCATGAAGGCGTACACGTCTTGTTCATTTTTTCAGCTCTGCTGATTGCCTTTCTGGTGCTCTTCCGCTTCAAGGCCGCGGGCATGACGGCGGGGGCCCTGAAGCTTTTTGCCTTTCTCCCCCAACGCGCCATGCACTCCTTCACACATTTTCTGCATTCGTTCAGCGAAGGCTTGAGTGTAATACGCGATTGGAAAGGGCTGGCCGGCAGCGTGGCGACCACGACGATTCTCTGGATCATCAATACGACAATTTTTTGGTTGGTTTTCAAGAGTGTAAGGCACCGGCTAGGCCATCTGCCCTGGCTGGCCGCAGCCCTGACGCTCTTTTGCGCGGCTTTGGGCCTGCTGGTGCAATTTCCGGGAATCGGTGGCGGCTACCAGGTGGGGGTGATTCTGGCCCTCACGGAGATCTTCAACGTTTCGGCGGAATCCGCCACGGGCGCGAGCATTCTGGTCTGGATCATGATGTCCATCCCCACTCTGGCCCTGGGAATGGTTCTGCTGGTTCATGAGGGACTCTCCATCCGCAAGCTCGAGGCCATTACCGAGGAGGAAGAGCGGGCGGCCGGCCTGGACTGATTCGTTCCGAATTGAGGTGAAATAGCCACGTGAGATGTCCATTCTGCGGGCACTTGGAAGACAAGGTAGTGGATTCGCGCGAGGCGAAAATTGGTGACACCATTCGCCGCCGCCGTCAATGCGCCAAATGCCGCCGGCGCTTCACAACTTATGAACGGATCGACGAAATTCCCTACATGGTCGTGAAGAAGGACGGCCGCCGCGAAAAGTTTGACCGGCAGAAAGTCCTGACCGGTTTGCTGAAGGCGTGCGAAAAGCGTCCGGTGCCCATGGGGAAGCTGGAAGCGCTGGTGAATGAGATTGAGTCCCACGTGGCGGAATCACCCGATCGCGAACGCCCCGCTACGGAGCTGGGTGAAATGGTGATGAGTCGCCTCAAGAAGCTCGATAAGGTCGCCTTCGTGCGGTTTGCCTCGGTCTACCAGGACTTTAAGGATGTCAGAGAGTTTATGGATGAGCTCAAAGATCTCTTGAAGACCAAAGGGAAATGATAGGTAACAGTGTGAATCGCACACATAGCGTTTTTACATCTTAATCTTTTACCATTTACATCTTCATTTTCCTGGACCGCTCACGAAAAGAAGATGTAAATGGTAAAAGGTAAAATGTAAGAAACTGGGGCCTGCCCGTGCCTATTCTTCAGGTCCGGCATGTGAGTCGCGATCGAAGATAAATGCCCCAAAAGTCTTGAAGGTTTCAAATCCCAGCCGGTGGTAGAGCCGCACGGCGCCGGAGTTGGCATCGGTCACGGTCAAGGTGACCTGTTCGAATCCAGAATCGACGAGGTCGCGGAAAGCCGCTTCCATCATTGCCGTTCCGACGCCGACTCCCTGAAATGACTTTCCTACACCCACCTGGGGAATATGCGCCGTGCCGGGCCGTACGCCCGTGACCGTCAAAATCCCCGCCAGTTGCTGCGTGGGGCGGTGGAAGGCCATGCGCGAGACACGCGCCAGGAAATCCCCGCACCCCTGATTCTGGAAAATGTTATCAATCAGCCTCGTCGATCCCATTATGGAATTGTACTGATCATTAATCCTGGCATCGACGTGGCCGCGGTAGGACTGGTAGAGCAAGTCCCCCGCTTCATCGTGGAAGCGCTTGTCCCAGGGAATGAGTTCGATGCTCTGCTGCCACCAGGCATTTTGTGCAGGAGGCTGTGCGCCCGCCTCCGCAGCGCCCTGCCGCCGGCGGCTTTCCAGATGGAGCGTCATGAAACGCCGCAAATAGCTCCTAAAGTTTCGGGGCTGGAAGCACAACTCCAATTCCTCGCGCTCGAAGTGCGGAAGCTGGGCCTCAATCCGCCGCAGCCCCGGCGTGGCCAGAAGGGTCTCCAGCGAGTGTTCCAGCAATTCGCGCTCGTGTCCCCGGCCGTTGAAACCCGGATGAATGAAGAGGTCCCCGATAATCCCTTTTTCCCCGTCGTAGAAAAAGAAACAGTAGCCGTGAATTTTCCCGCGCTCAACCAGGGCGTAACCAGATAGCCGTTTGTCGCGCAGGCAGGCAGTGATGACGCGCGATGAGGCGGCAAAATCCCAGCGCATCCTCTCGTTCCACACCAGCCCCTCAGCCTCCAGGAGACTTGAGAAATCCTTGGCCTCAAACCTACGAATATCGATGATCTCGAAGTCCAAACCGGAATCCTTCCACGCAGGGGTCCGAAAATTGGACCGACTTTGCGTCACCCGCGTTCAGCGGACAGACGGTCCTCAGGCGAGGCTGACCTGGGGTGAAAACCCTCGCTCCTGAGGAATACTAATCGGCCGGCGACTGCGCCAGTATAACCTAATCCGTTGGGAGATCCCCCGGCTTTGCCGGGGCGGCAGCCGGAGTTTGACAGTTCCGGGAGTCAGCAAGTAGTGGGTTTAGTCGTATCGAACGGACCCCTCACCCCAACTCCCCTCCCCCTCTTCCCTCTCCCCGGGGAGAGGGGAGAAGGGGTGATCGGGTGAGGAGTTTCTTGGCGGTGGCGGGCAGGCCCCTTTGAGGGGCAAGCCACCGGAAAGCCTTCGGCTCTGCCGGAGGATGATTACTTGGCCCGGGCATTTTGAATGTGACGGACGCTTCCGCGGGAAATCAAGAAAAGCTCCGGCAAATTGTCCATAATGACAAGAGGAAGGGCTGGGAATAGAATTGCGGTTCTGAGTTAAGGGCCAAATTCTCCATCGGCACCTGAGCGCAAAGGAAACACATGATCGTCCCCTTCTTCGACCTGAAAGCCCAGTACGCCTCGCTGCGCGAAGAGGTTCTGGCGGCGCTCGACTGCGCGGGCAGCAAGGCGGCGTTCATCCAGGGAGAAGATGTCGACGCCCTTGAGCAGGAATTCGCCGCCTATTGCGGGGTGAAGCATTGCGTGGCGCTGAATTCGGGCACCAGCGCACTTCATCTGGCGCTTCTCGCAGCGGGCGTCAAGGCAGGCGACGAAGTGATCACGACTCCGAACAGTTTCATCGCCACGGCGGAAGCGATTTCATATACCGGAGCAAGGCCGGTCTTCGTGGATATCGACCCGCGCACCGCGAACATCGATGCGGGGAAAATTTCCGCGGCCGTGACTTCGCGCACGCGCTTCATCCTGCCCGTGCACCTTTACGGCCTCTCGGCGGAGATGCACTCCATCATGAACGTCGCCTCGCAGCACGGCTTGAAGGTTATTGAGGATGCGTGCCAGGCTCACGGCGCGCGCTACCATAGCGCGCGGGTGGGTAGCATTGGCAAATCTGCGGCTTTCAGCTTTTATCCCTCTAAGAACCTGGGCGCCTACGGTGAGGGCGGCGCGCTCACCACCAACGACGATGCCATCGCGGCACAGGTGCGTGCGCTGCGCTCGCACGGCGAATCGCGACGCTATTTCCATGACACTACGGGGTTCAACTACCGCATGAGCGGGTTTCAAGGAGCGATTCTGCGCCTCAAGCTGCGGTACCTGGACAAATGGAACGCGCGGCGAAGAGATTTGGCGGAAATTTATCACCGCACCCTCGACGGCGCGCTCATGGAGCTTCAGGATGCGGGCGCGCCCGGTGAACGCGTCTTTCATCTCCTGGTGGTTTACGTGGCGAATCGTGATGCCGTTCGCGCCAGGCTGGAAGAACGCGGCGTGGGAACCGGCGTGCACTATCCCCTGCCCATTCACTTGCAGAAGCCCTATCAATCTTTGGGCTATCGACAAGGCGATTTTCCCCACACCGAGCGCGCCTGCGAACGCGTCATCAGCATGCCGCTTTATCCTGAGATGACCGACGAACAAGCGGCCTACGCCGCCCAGGCCCTTCGTGCAATCGTGGGTGAGCGAGAGTAACAGTCGATGAAGCAGCGTCACAGTTTCGCCTGGATGGACTTGTTGTGGGTTATTTTTCTGGTTGGCCTGGCGGCGCTTCCACAGAGCGAGCAGGCTATCGTCGAGGGCGAGCCGGAATTTCACAAGTATCTCATTCTGATTGCCATCGGCGCTTTCCAGATTTTCGAATACCGCCTATTGGAAAAGATCCCCCTTCGCGGGCGCTACTACAGCGTGCTCCTGAAAATTTCGTTGGGTTCGCTGCTGCTGGACCACACCGGAGGAATCGAGAGCAGCTATTATCTGATTTATTTCCTGCCCGTGGTTACTGCCGCGGAGTATTTTGAACTTCTGGCCACGCTGGCGTGGACGGCGTTGACATCGGCCTTTTATGTCTCCTTTGTGATTTGGCCGCTCACGCAAAACCTTGATTACGAAGGACACTCCCTGCTCGAAATCCCTGACCGGTCGATTACCGAGCTGGCCCTCCGCAACCTGTTTTTCTTTTTGGTCGCCATCTTCGTGAATCGCTTTGTGACGGAAAACCGCCGGCAGGCGCAGCGCTACCGGCAACTTGCCGAAACGCTGGCGGAGACCAATCGGCGGCTCGAGCAGGCGCAGGAGGAGGCGCGAAGGTCGGAACGCCTGGCGGCCCTTGGACAGCTCTCCGGCGGCCTGGCGCACGAATTGCGCAATCCCCTCGCGGTTATTAAAGGCTCGGCGGAAACCTTGATGCGCAAGGTGGCCGAGGCGGACCCCATCACCACGGAGCTGGCGGGGTACATTTCAAGCGAAGTCAATCGCATGAACGCGCTGGTGACGCGCTTCCTGGATTTTGCCCGGCCGCATCGCCTCGAGCAGCATCAGGAGCAAATCCCCCCGCTGATCGAGCGGGCGCTGAAGGCGGCGCGCGACCGCTGGCCTGATGCCAAAGTTGAGGTGGAGCGCCAAATCGCCCCGGACCTGCCCAAATTGATGCTCGATGCAGATTTAATCGAGCGCGTCTTCGCGAATCTGGCGCTCAATGCCTACGAGGCGATGGGCCGGGAAGGCGGAGTCTTACACGTGAGCGCGCACCCTGTGACCGATGGAAAGCGGGGCGTGCGAATTACATTCCAAGACACCGGTCCGGGAATTCCCCCCGAACTCCGCGAACAGATTTTCAATCCTTTTTTCACCACCAAGGAATCCGGTGTGGGGTTGGGCCTCTCCATCACCTCGAAGATCGTTGACGACCACCGGGGATCAATTCGTGTGGTGAGCGGACCCGGCCAAGGCGCATGCTTTGAAGTCTATCTGCCGGAAGGTGGAGCGGCAGAGCCCACCGCCTGATTCATAGGCTCGATACTTAGCGTGGAGTAAATGGCTCGCCGCCATGGGGCGAGTCGTGGCTCAGCTCGGAATCCAGCGCGCCGGCCGCGGCGGGCGGGGCGACCGCGCCCTTAAAAAGAATGTCCCCCGCTGGGATTTTCCGGCCGTAAAGTTTTTCATTGGAATCGTTGTCCTGCTTGAACATCTGGCCGTCAAGCGAAACCCCCGCGAAAATTCCTCGCGCGCGCGAGTAGGTAAGAATCTCCGCCTGCATTTGCAGGTCCGTGGCGCCCTGGGCATCGCGGCCCACCGGCCCGGCCGCGGCGGAAGCATCAGCGCCCAGCTTGGTGCTGTCATGCACCAGCTTTTCAGCGCCGCGCCCGTTCATCACCACCAGAACGAAGTCCGTTTCCTGGCCGCCAATCTGGAATCCGAAATTCGCGCCGCCCACCATGAACATGGAAGGCGCGCCCCATGGTCCATTGCCGTGCTGGCGGCACACCATCGCTCCGCGGCCGTAGGTGGCGCCGAACACGAATGCAAGTTTCTTCTCAGACGGAATGATTCCCACGCAGACCGCCTTATTCAACAGGTCACGGGGAATAGCCTGCTCCGGAGTTTTCATGACTTCTGAAAGGACTTCCGCCGACCGTTCCAGCCGCTCCGTATCCTTGTCGTCCGCCCTGCCCAGGCAGGCAGATCCGCAAAATACCAGTGTGAGTGTGATTGCCATCCAATATCGCATCTTCCGAACCTCCCTCGAAAATTCGCTCTGCCTTCGTCTCGCCTCATTCGGCGCTTGCAGCCCGCAATTAACGCCGGGACCTTTATTGTGCCACAATGCGGCGGATGCGGATAGCTTCCGCAACTTCAGGTAATGTCTCAGTTTGAACTTTGGAGCCGGCTTCGGCGGACCCACTGGTGCCAGCCGTTCACCCGGTATCGCAAACCGATGGGGTCCCCCCACCTCTTCTTATCGCCCTTAATTTGTCCCTTTGGCGGTCTACTTGGGGATTTCACGCAGGAGGGTGATTTTTCTGTTTTCCCCCGCCCGGCCGCCCCGTTAGCGCCCTGTGAAATCGCCCTGAATTAGAAAAATGTAATTCAAGTTCTTCAAATATCTGCCGATCATGGGACGTGGGTTTGTCATGCCTGAGTGAATGGCAGGGATATGGGTGGGCGTCCTATCTTCGGGCGTTTGAAACTTTGGTCATCAAGGAGCTTCCTCATATGAAAGAGAAATCCTTTAAGGCCACAACCATCGTTACTCCCGACGTTTCCAGCCGGTTGGTTCTGGAAGCAGCCTTCAACAACTGGGCGGAGGAGACCAAGCCGCGGAGCATCCTGCACGTGCATTACTATCACGATCAGGAGGCGCACGTGCGAGGCTACCAGGTGGTCTATGAGGAGGGTTGGACGCCCTATCTCGCACCGGAGACCCCCCAAGAGCCCAAAAAGGAAGAGCCCACGCGGATGCTGGTGTAAGGAGGATGCTGGTGTAACTAGCTCAAACTGCGGCCGGCCCACTCTTTCTCTCCTCAGCAGCACAGAAAGTCGCGCAAACATCTTGCCCGGTGACATGGGCTTCCAGCCCATGTCTGGAGTTTCTACATTTCCTGTCAAATCTGCCCCCATCCGTCCCTGCCGTAGCGACCCGCCGCTGCCGTATGCTGGCTATACGTCGAGGTACACTGTGCTAGATAAACAGTACGCCGTCAGGCAGGAGCAATCGC
>JASHTZ010000235.1 GCA_030040295.1 Terriglobia bacterium
TGCGGTCCCGCCTGGGCGGGACCGCTTTGGCGTTCGCCAGCTTGCCGACGGGCGCAAGGCGGCAGCGAGCTGCCGCACTCCAAAAGCCGTGTCGCGTGCGTGCGACCTGGGGTGAGTCAAGTAAGTGATTACCCTCAAAAGGATTGTACTGAGGTGGGAAGATCCTTGCGCGAAATTACGAACCGGACAGGCAACAATCTGAATAAGCTGGCGGGGACGACGGGACTCGAACCCGCGACCTCATGCGTGACAGGCATGCGTTCTAACCAGCTGAACTACGTCCCCTGGGATAGCATTGGCGAGTGGTGAGTTACGAGTGGTAAACATGAGTTTGCTTTGAGCATTTCGCTTACCGCTGGCCACCAACTACTGCCTTCGTGGTGGGCGGTATCCGGCTCGAACGGATGACCTTCTGCTTGTAAGGCAGACGCTCTGACCGACTGAGCTAACCGCCCGGTCTCCCCCGAGCGAGGCATAAAACTCCCTGGCCCCAGCACGCGGACCTTGACAGTTCCCGTCTTGGGAATATACACTACCCCTCGGAGATCGTCAAGGAAGAGACAGACCCAGCTATGCAGTTTCCCCGTGAGTACGTGGCCTACATGGCCAAACAGGTCTTGAAGCGGCTCACCCAGGCCGGACTCATTCAATACGACCAGCCGGAATACGTGGGCGAAGTTATGTTCGAGGTGATATCCGACGAACTCAGTGTCGAGGACCGTATTAATGATGAAGTTAGAAAAATCCTCGAAAAACACGGCAATGAAATGAAAGAATTGGGCGCCACTTTTGAGGAAGCCTTTAAGGCAGTAAAAAAACAGCTTGTGCGCGAGCGCAAGATCATCCTCTGATTGGAGAAAGTCTCGAAGCAATGAAATTGAGCCACGAGAAGATCGTCCAGGTCTCCCACCGCGTCATGGGGGCTATTGAGGCACTGGACGAAGTCGAAATCTTTGAGGAACCCAACACGATTCGGCAGGAAGTCGTCAAGATTCTCACCGATCTCATGCACGAAGAAGAGAAGATCGACGAAATTGTAAAAGCCCGCATCGCCTCACAGAAGCGCACCATCCCGGAAGGCAGCGGAGAGTGGGACATTCTCCACCGCAAGTATTATAACGACGAACTGCGAAAGCTGGGCGTGGTTTTCACCGCCCCCACCAGGTCCTGATTCGGGACCATTTTCCCTGAACTCTCTTGTTTCGTTGTTGCCTTTGCAGGGCGGGGATCCTGTCCATGGGCCGACGGGTGCGGAGATCTTGTCGGCGCGCATGGCCCCCAGAGCGATGCCAAAAAGTGTTTTCGCAAAAAGCAAAAGCGCCCGGAAACCGGGCGCTTTTGTTCTTTATCAGTATTTTTTCCACCCCTTAGTTGTTGTTGGGGTTATTGGGATTATTGGGGCTGTTATTGGGGTTGTTCGGGTTGCTGGGATCGCCGGAGGAGTCACGGCGCTTCAATACGGGCGGCGAATCGTCATCAGAGGATGAGGACCCTTGCTGGCCGCTTTGCGCTGTGGATGTGCCATCAGTGTTCTTCGGTTCGCGCTTGCGGAGCGTCGGGCCGCTGTCCGTGTCCTTCTGCCGCTTGCGTTGGGAAATCACGGTCTCAAGGCGCGCCTTCATGTCATCAAATTCTGAAGTGGAAACCAGGTATTCGGGCTTCTTGGGCAGAATTTTCTGAATCTCTTCTTCGGCGGCGATAATGCGGTCAGGTGTGGGTGGATGGTCGGCAAAAACTTTGGCCATGCTGCCCGGTTGGCGGCGCTCCTCATCCATCACCTTGCCGAAGAAGCCCACGAAGGCGTTGGGGTCATAGCCGGCCTTGTACATATATTGCAAACCCAGAAAGTCCGCCTCCTGCTCGTCCTTGCGGCTGAACTTCAGGAAGGCCAGGGGCACGCCGTTCATATAAGCTTCCATGACGCCCATGTAGACCGGATAGGTCATGGGAATGAACATCAAAGGGATCATGGAAAACTGCAATATGGTTGCCTTGGTCATGGTGCTGGCCCAGTGGCGGGCAGCGGCGTGGCCGATTTCATGCGCAATTACTCCGGCTACTTGATCTTCTTCGTCGGCCGCCAGGATTGTCCCCGTGTTCAGGTACATAAATGCGCCCGGCAGCGTGAAGGCGTTGATGGAAGGGTCGTCAATCACCTTAATGGTGAGGGGAATTTTGAGGTCGGAGTTGCGCGCAATATTCTGCGCTACACGGTTGATGTACTCATTGATGACCGGATCCTTGAGAATCTTCGCCTGTTTATCGATTTGATCGGCGTACTGCTTTCCTATGGCAATCTCCTTTTCCTGGGAGATGATGCTCTTGTGGGCAACATTGCGATTACCGATATCGTCCACGTCGTCCTTTTTGTCGTCGGCGCGGCTGGTAAGTGTTGTGGAGAGCAAAAAGGTTACAAGCAGTAGTGCAAGCCAACTCCGGTTCCTCATGGCAAAACTCCTTGGCGCATATTATACCACTGAGGGCAAGCGTGCCCCCTGGATTTCTTTAATTCCGCGATAAGTGGTGGCAAGCCTGACATGGCCGAAGCGTTACCGAATCTGCGATGGCTCTTGAAGGAGGATATGGGGATCTCTTATTGAACAACCCGAACTCCCCCCGTATTTATTGATTGCCAAGACGGATGTACGGGTTGCACTTGTTCTCGTCACTCAGGGCGTAAAATTCGCTTTACACTTTGGCTTACGGCGGCCTACCGACGACTATTGTGGTCCTCCATTGTGCTCTTGACTCTGCCTAAGAGGCCGGTTTAGATTAGGTTCAGGGGCCGAGTGCCGAGGCCTGAAAGCAAATTCCTGTGACAGATAATCGCTTCCCCCTTGAAGGAGCTCCAAAACTGTGGCGGTTTCCTCAATTTTGTTAGGCCAAGTCTGGCAATTGCAAGCCACGGGCGAGAATTGGCTGGTGACGAAGGTCTACTCTGAGGCCTTCACCTCCTACGCCGTTTTGAGAAAAGTCGGGGGAGGGGATACCGATGTTCGCCGCGTAAAGGTTGAGAAAGTCACTGAAGGCGTTGGACTTTCCGGCTTTATCTTTACCCAGGACGCAGAAGCTTTTTGAAGGTTTGGTCATTAGGGCATTTTGCCATTTGGTCATTGGGGCATTTTTGCTACGGGGGACTTGTAAGGATGACCAAAATACTTGGGCAGCAGGATTTAATCGCCAAATGACGAAATGACCAAATCTATCTATGGTTTCTCCTCTCATTGAATCCCTTGCAGGCTTAATCATTTCCACAATTTCGCACGCGGGTTACTTCGGCATTATGTTGCTGATGGCTATCGAATCGGCCTGCATACCGCTGCCTTCGGAAGTCACCATGCCGTTCTCCGGCTACCTGGTTCACCTCGGCCGGTTTGACTTGTTTGGAGTGGCCCTCGCCGGGGCCTTGGGTTGCAACCTGGGATCGCTGGTTGCCTATTACGTGGGTTCCCTCGGGGGGCGGCCGCTGGTGGAAAAATATGGCCGGTGGCTGCTGGTGACTCACCACGATTTAGAGATGGCGGATCGATTCTTCGCGCGCTACGGCGATTGGGCGGTGTTTTTCGCGCGGCTTCTTCCGGTTATTCGAACCTTCATCGCCTTTCCTGCCGGAGTTTCGCGTATGAACACAATTCGCTTTCACATCTATACCTTCCTCGGTTCGTTGCCCTGGTGTTTGACGCTCGCCTACGCGGGAATGAAGCTCGGCCAGCGCTGGATGGGCCTGCGCCAATACTTCCACCGCTTTGATACCGTATTGGGCGTGGTAATTCTTGTGTGCGCCGTCTGGTTCATCCAAAATCGCTGGAGGAACCGCCTGCGGGCGGCATAACCAAAGCCTTCCCGACATCCCTTTAGATTGACCTTACGGGCATCTTGACGATATCGGCGACTTCCGCAACCTCACGCTGGATGAACGGCTCACCGTAGCGCACGCCGATCATTTGGCCGAAGTGGCGGGCTTCTGAACTCAGTCGCCCGTC
>JASHTZ010000236.1 GCA_030040295.1 Terriglobia bacterium
GGGCGCGAGGAAATCTGCGGAGTGGATTTCCAGGTCTTCGACACCCGGCACACGCGGCTTCAAGACTTTCGGTCCGGCACCGGATGCCAGGTTCATAAGCAGCACCTTTTCTTCCGACGCCACGGCGAGTAGTGAAGAATCGGGCGAAAACGCGCCCGCCGACGAATACTTCAATGTCAGATGGCCTTCCACATGGCCATAACTGACCCACTGAGCGGCGGAGGGTGGGCCCTCCACAGTTTCCACTTGCGCGTGCAGGACTGGCGCGGTGAAGACCATGGCGGAGATCAGGAACATCCCGAAGAATTTCCTGCCGGAACCCCGGTTCACCACAGCACTGCGCCACGCCGGCAAGGCCAGTATCGAATTTCGAATTTCAAGTTTCGGGCTAAACAAGTTCCCCCTTGGCCAGGCGATGGACGAGGTCGCGGTCGGCTTCCAGAAAATTGTACTCTGGAAGGCGTTCGCGGGGAGCCCACTCGATCGCTTCAAATACGCGGTTGCTAATCTCGTTGGCGTAACGGGGTACCACAAAGAAGGCTACTTCCACGTAGCGGTCGGGATAATGGTGGCGGAGGCGAAAGATTTCGCCGCCCACTTCCGCTTCAATCGCCAATTCTTCCTCCAGTTCGCGCCGCAACGCCGCGGGCAGGGCCTCTCCGTCTTTGACTTTGCCGCCGGGAAATTCCCACTGAAGGCCGTAAGGATCGGACCGCCGCCTTTGGCAAATCAGGATTCGCGCATCCTTGGGGATAATGCCCGCAACTACCAGAATGGGTTTTTGTCCTGCCATCGTGGAGTGAGATTGTAGCAGAAGGCGATTCCACGATGGCCGGGACGTGTTGAGGACTGACAATTACTGGAAGCTGCCCGATTTCCCCAAAGGCCAAAAGTCCTCAAAACAAATCTGCAACCCTTTTTCAGTGAGGTGACATCACAACGGCCAAAGGACAAGTATTGACTGAGGGGGGCGTATGCGCAGGCAAAGTTTCAAACTTCTGCTGTTTTTCACCGCCCTAGCAACTATGTTCACGGTCGGGGCGATTCAACTTTCCGCCCAAGTGGATACTGGAACAATTCTGGGAACCGTTAAAGATTCCACTGGGGCGGTGATTCCCGGGGCGAAAGTCACTCTGACCAACGAGGGCACGAATTACAGCTTCTCAAAACTCTCGGAAAAAGACGGCTCCTATGTTTTCACTCCCATTCCCATCGGCACTTATTCCGTGACGGCCGAATATCAAGGTTTCCGTCAGATGGTGCAGAAGAATGTCGTTGTGCAGATTCAGCAGCAAGTGGTGGTGAATTTTACTCTTCAACCCGGACAGATGACGCAGAGCATCCAGGTGACGGCACCTACGCCTTTGTTGCAAACGCAAACGGCCTCCGTTGGGCAGGTTGTGGGCACCTCGGAGGTGAATGATTTGCCCTTGGAAGGGCGCAACTATGTCTTCCTGGCGCAGCTTGCCGCCGGAGCCACGAAGACCCAGTACAATACGCGCGGCTTAAGCCTCACCGGCAGCTTCAACTCCAATGGCACG
Organism: Terriglobia bacterium; assembly: GCA_030040295.1. Taxonomy (GTDB): domain Bacteria; phylum Acidobacteriota; class Terriglobia; order UBA7540; family UBA7540; genus Bog-366. Next base: position 1,542 of record JASHTZ010000236.1, read on the forward strand.
CAGTCAGCTCAAAATGATTATTTGCTGGACGGAATCGACAACAACGCCAACCAGGTCGACTTTCTGAACGGCACGGCGTACGTTGTGCGCCCGCCCGTTGACGCGGTGCAGGAATTCAAAGTGCAGACGGGGAATTTCAGCGCCGAGTTTGGCCGTTCGGCGGGCTCGGTGCTGAATGCCACCCTGAAGTCGGGCACCAACCACCTCCACGGGGACGTGTGGGAGTTTGTACGCAACAGCGGATTGGACGGCGCCGACTTTTACGAAGACGCCGGGGGGTTGCACAAGGGCGAATTCCGCCAAAACCAGTTTGGATTGACGCTGGGCGGACCGGTCGAAATACCGCGAATCTACAATGGGCAAAACAAGACCTTCTTCTTTGCCGACTACGAAGGCATGCGCATCCGCCAGGCTCAGGTTTTTACGGAAAGTGTGCCCACGGCGCTCGAGGCGTCCAGCGGGTACACCAATTATTCTGATCTCATAACCGGTCAGACCGGGACGCTGAAGGATGACTTGGGCAGGACATTTCCTCGTGGCACGGTTTTCGACCCCGCCACCACGCGTCCCGTAACGTCAGGAGTTGCGGATCCGGTGACGGGCCTGACGGCCACAGCCACGGGTTACGTGCGTGACCCGTTTGCGGGAAACATTATTCCCGCTACCCGGCTGGACCCTGTGGGCCTGAAATTGGCTGCACTTTATCCTCTCCCGACCAACGGAAGCTTGTTCAACAACTTCAACAGCAACCCCATCAAACGCGACGATTACAATAACCTCGATGTGAGAGGCGACCACAATTTCAGCGCCAACGACACCTCGTTTGTCCGGGTGAGCTATGACAAGGAGCCTCAGCTTCTTCCCACTCCCTTCCCCGGCATCGCGAATGGATTGCCCAATTTCTTGGAAGGGAACCAAATCACCACCAGCAACGGTGTCGCCGCGAGCGAGACTCATGTCTTTTCACCTTCCTTGGTCAATGAATTCCGCGCGGGGTACAGCCGCATTTCCACTTCGCGCGTCCCCACCTACGGAAACGAACTGGGCATTCCGGCGGAATTCGGCATTCCGGGCGTTCCGCAATTCGCGGGCAACGGAGGTCTGCCGCAGTTTACTTTTTCCGACACCGCCGACTTGGGCACGCGGGGTTTTCTTCCTACCAACGAGATCAATCCCACGTGGCAGATTGACGACAACATCACTCGCGTCCACGGTGCGCACACGCTAAAAGCGGGCGCGGAGGTGATGCACATCAAATTCTGGACTTTCCAGCCGACCTACCCCAAGGGGATATTTAACTTCAACGGCGTGTTCACTTCGATCCCGGGAGTTGGCGATGCCAGCACCGACCGCGCCCAGCTTGTGATTGCGCCCACGACGACCACTGTGACGGGCGGGATTAATGACGTTGGCGGCCCTAACCAAGTCGAAGCTTCGAATGTCGCCGGCACCGACGACCGGGAGAATTACATCGCAGCTTACGTCCAGGACAACTGGAAAATCACGAAGAGGCTTACTCTTGATTTGGGCGTGCGCTGGGAATACTACGGTTTCCCTTATGAACGATGGGGGAACTATGCGAATTTCGTGCCGGGAGCGCCGGGATCGACCGCGGCGTATATCGTGCCCCAACGCACTTGCAGTGGACTGGAATCCTCAACCTTCCTGACTTTGCTGGCATCTTCGGGCATTCAGTACAAATGCTCGAATGACGTGGTCACTTCCCCGTTCGGCGATATAGGACCTCGCTTCGGCTTTGCCTTCCAGGCTACCTCGAAACTCGTAGTGCGCGGCGGCTACGGGATCTTCTACAACGGCTTTCAGAACGTCGGTTACGGTCCCAACATCGGCGGAAATTACCCCTTCCTCTTCACCTTCAACTCGACCAACCCGGATCCCGGTCATCCCCTGACTTTCCCCAACGGCACCTCGGGATCTCTTGAAGAAGGCCTCTTGGGCTTCTCCCTTACCCCGCTGGCGGTCAACGGGAAATCGCTAAGCTTCAATGCCGATCAATACAATGCCGACACCCCCTCGACGGACGAATGGAACTTGACAGTGCAATACCAATTGACGCCGAATCAAACTTTCCAGCTCGGCTACGTCGCCAATGTCTCCCGGCATCTTTTTACCGGCCCTGGCGCCAATGTGCCGAGCGAAATTCTCCCGCCCAGCACGAGTGAACCGTCTTATATTCCTTTTCCGTCTTTTGGAATCGGCTCAAGCTACGTCACGGAAGATGGGAGCAGTAACTACAATTCGCTTCAAGCCAACTACGAGCGCCGCTTCAGTTATGGGCTCAACATCCTTGCCAACTACACTTATTCCAAGTGCCGCACGGACGCTCGCGACGAATTGATTGGTGACATCGGCGGCTACCGCGCACCCTATCTCCCCAATTTCGGGATTCAGGCAGACTATGCCCTCTGCGATTTCGACACGCCTAACATGGTTCACTTGAGCGGCGGCTGGGTCCTGCCGCTTGGGAACGGGCAGCGCTATCTGCATGACTCCCACGGCATCACGAACGCCGTTCTCGGCGGATGGCAGACGAACTGGATTCTGTCGCTCCAAGACGGCAATCCGTTTTCGATCAGTTGCCCGAATAGCACCGTGACGGGCATGGGATGTTTTGCCTTACTGACGGGCCAGAACGTCTATGCCGGGCCTCACAACGCCAACCAGTGGCTGAATCCCGCGGCATTTGCCAATCCCACCCCAGCCACCTCTATCGGACAGAGCAATTACGAGCCGCTGGGAGGGGCGCCGACTCAGGCTCTGGCGCCGGGCTACCATCGCTTTGACCTTTCACTCTTCAAAGAAATGCGAACCTCGGAAACGACTCACCTCGAGTTCAGGACCGAGGTCTTCAACCTCACCAATCACCCGAACTTCGGCTTGCCCACTGCTCAAACCAACTTTACGAACACCAAGACGTTCACGGAGTCGACGCTAACCATAGACGATCCTTACGATTCACGGGAAATTCAGTTTGCTATGAAGTTCTATTGGTAGCGGCGTGGGGGCGCGGGCTGGCCTTGGCGAGCCTGCGCCACACGTTTTTTCACCTTTCCTCCCAAGTATCAATCTTTAAGCGACCGTCCAGAGAGCAAGGGGACCGCATTCCCCCCCAAGATTGTGACGCAGTTTGAATTCTGTAGCGGCGGTCTCGACCGTCGCAGGGGCTTATCCGTTGGCTGACAGACAAGCCCGTACAATGCGACGCTCATAGAGCGCCGCTACAGCGAATTGTGGCGCGCAACCTTGGATGGGGCCGAGCCCCATCAAACTGAGGCACCACCCGCCCGAAAAGTTTCTTGCATGGCGATTGTGAATAAGATAGTATGCAACTCTTAAATTGGACCCAAGGTGCGGGGGCGCTTCCTCTCTGATCTCCCTCAAAATTGCAGCTAGGCGGGCCAAGAAAAAAGGCAGGGGTACGAATGGAACCTGACACAACCAGGCCGGATAGCATTCTCGCCAAGCTCAGCGAGCAATTAATGGCGCTGGAGAAACGTGACTTTGAGCTTTGGGTCATCGTAGTGGGCACGGGCATCCTGGTGGCCACGGGTTTGGTGGCAGTCCTATTTCCCAGCGCCATTCTGCGCAGCGGCAATCTGCACTTTGAAGTCACAGTTTCCCGCGAGCTCTTCGTGGGGTTGGTGGCGCTCCTGGCGCTCTTCAACACCTACATGATTTCCAGCCGCTTGAAGCTGCGAAAAACCCGCGGAGAGGTGATTTCCACGGCGATTCACAGCGAGCTTCTGCGCCTGCAATCCTTCAGCGATCCCCTCACCGAGGTTTATACACGGCGAATCATGGACGATATGCTGAAGAAATACAGCAGCCGAGCCGAGCGGCTGAAGAAGCCCCTGAGCTTCCTGATGATTGATGTTGATGATTTCCGCACCATCAACAGCCGCTTCGGCCACACCACGGGGGACTTCGTGCTGCTGGAAGTGGCCACCATCCTCAAATCCGCAGTGCGCGGCTCCGACGCGGTGATTCGCTATGGCGGGGACGAGTTTCTGGTCATCCTTGCCGACTCCCCCATCGAGGATGTGGAGGTCGTCAAAAGCCGCATCACCCGTTATGTGCAGGATTGGAACCAGGGCGAGCATTTGAAGGATTTCAAACTCGTGCTGAGTGTCGGATCAACCCAGTGGGCGCCGGGGAAGACCGCCGATGGAATCATGAATGAAGCCGACCAGGATATGTACGCCGTTAAAGCCCGCGGCAAGGAAGCGCGTTCGAGCCCTCCGAGTTCACTCCCTTCGTAAATTCAATATCCGCTTCGTGAAATGGCGGTTCACTCGTACCTGAGTGCCACCATGGGATCGGCGCCTCGCCTGGAGCGATCCCTTGACCACGGAGCTTTTCCTCGCGCATGGCCCGGTAGTGTCGCAGCTTGAATTTTGAGGTTGCCTACTAGAACATGCCCGCCGCACTTGGCTGTAGCGGCGCTCTGCTAGCGTCATGTCGTAAGGGCTTGTGCAATGCCGGAGCAAGCCCCGCGACGGTCTCGCCCGAGGCGGGACCGCCGCTACAGAAGTTCGATCTGAGCCCCTTACGAAAACGATGGCCCACGTCTGCGATCCGCAGGCTGGTGTAACTCCCTGTTTTTTCATACACATCGTAGGTTCATCAAAATAACTCCAGCGTTTTCATCAACATCGTAGGATCGATCAAAGTCCAAAAAATACGTGCTTTGTTTTCATCAACATCGTAGGTTCGATCTCCATTTTTTGATTCCCCCGCTCAGTGTATCGAATCTGCTAAGTCATTTAATTTTAGATAGATACTGCGACTGACATTTTGCCTATTTGGCCGCTAACCCCTTTTCTTATCTGTAACATCGTAGGTTCGGGCGGGTCTCGGGACTGTGGAGCCTTCGACCTCGCGCTACCCAAAACCTTGTCTATGGTTCCAGCCAAGCCTGTGTTGTGCGCTGAGGCCGGCCTCTGCACGCAGGCACAGCCCCAGTTGACCATCGAGTATATGTTAACTTACTGATGACCTATTGTCAAGTGATGATACCCGAGTCTCAGTTTGAATTCCGAGAGTTGCCTCTTACAACACAGCCGGCTGTAGCGGCGCTCTGCGAGCGTCGCAACCTTGGAAGAGCTTGAACCACAGAGGGCACAGAGGTTCACAGAGAAGGATTTCTCCGTGGTTCTCTGTGTCCTCTGTGGTGAGAGCCTTTTTTGGCAACGAACGGCGGCGCCAAATCAGAATAACGCAGGCCGGATTGGCCGCGCGGTCGCCTGGTCCGTGTGCAGCACGCAATCGGGATGGCCTTGCAGCAGGGTGGAAGGGTATTCGACCCGCGGTTCATCCAGCAGCGAGATGCGGAAAACGGCCCGATGGCGTTCTCCTCCCCCCAGAAACAGGCGGATGCGCCGGGCCGCCAGAATGTCGCGCATGCCGAGGGTGACGGCCATGGGCGGAATCATGTCGCTGCTTCCGCCCGCGCAACTAATGCTTTGCACCACAATCGAATCATCGCCCAGCGCCACCACGCGCGTGCGCGATTCGCGGAACTGCGCAATTGAGACGCGGTTCCAGCGTGAGATGGGTGGATCGTTGAAGGCCACGTGCCCGTGGTAGCCGATCCCGCCGTAGCAGGTGTCCACGCCCCCCGCGGCTGCGATCTGCCGGCTGATCTCATCGGGATTGAAGGGGTTCGGGAAGTGCGTATTCCCGGGCTCGGGCCGCAATTCGGGATTGAGCTTTTCAAAAACCTGGTGGCGCATGAAACCCTCGAAGCTCAGCGGATGATCGATGGAGAGCGGCCGGCCCTCCCAATCCAGGAACTCATCCATTTGAAAAGTGATTGCGCGCTTCCAACTGATTTGCTCGCGATTACAGATTTCCACCAGCCGGAAATACTGGGCCACCGGGCCCACGGGAAGAATCCAGCGTGTAGGCTTACTCTTCTGGTTGTTCATGTGAAGCTCGGCGGCCATGGAGCGCGCGAAATATTCCATCATTTCGGGAATCGATGGGAAAAGGCGCACCCCCATCTTTCCCCGCTGCACAAGGTCATCAACGGGCAAGGCAAGAATCTCTGCAAGCGTCATGGGGAATTCAAAACCTCCGCGGGGGATTGGCTCTCAAGGTGTGAGATGAAGCAAGCGGGCCGCCGTGCCGCCGTAAATGGAGTCCATCGTGGCTTGGTCCAGGTTGAGCGGTTCGAAGATCCTGTCATGGATTTCCTTTCCGGCGGCAAGTTCTTCAACCTTCAGAATATCCGTGCCGAAAACCACTTTCTTCCACGCGCCGGGCCAGAAGAAGTGATAACGGTAAAAGTCCGGACCTTTGTTGGCGCGCCAGCCGCCCCAACAGGCGCCGGTCAGGTCAACGTAATAGTTGGGATGAATGCGCGCCATCATGGAGGCCTCTTCGTGCCAGGGCGCTCCCAAGTGGGCGCCGACGATATTGAGCCCGGGAAAGCTTCGCGCCACGGCGTCCAGCCGCGCCGGCGTCATTTTTGCTGAACTCACCTGCCGCTCCCGCTCACCGGCGGTTCGCATCACGATGCCGGTGTGAAACAGAACGGGCAGATTGTGGTGTTCCATGCGTTCATAGAGCGGAAAGTAGGCGGGGTCATCGTAAGGCGCGAGGGGGTTGATGATCTTGATGCCTTTGAAGCCCTGTCGCACGAACTCATCCACCACGCCCGGCGAGTCGACGCCAAGCCGCACGTGCGCAAGACCAATGATCTTCTGGGGAAATTGCTCGAAGGCCGCGCGCACCTCCGCGTTGCTCACGTGCCCGAATTCCTCGCCCGCCGAGCACAAACAGATGCGATCGATTCCCACCTTGGGCAGCGCCTCGATCAGCCGCGGAAGGAAATTTTCCTGACGGGCATAATGCGCGTGAAAGTCGATGACCAAAGCCCGTGCCTCCTCTCCACACCAACTTTCGGCGTCCCGGCAAGGGGGAATATTATGCCACAGCCCCGGAGGAATCATGATGAACCCAGAAGATGGAAATCCTTGACTTGTTCAGAAGCGTGATATCTCATAAACAACTCTTGGGGCTTGGGAATTCGCCAGGACTTCACATTTGGGCCTGCCCCAACGCGGGGGATCCAATGAAGTTTAATCGTCGAAGATTCATTAAAGCTTGTCCAGGACTATTGGGATTGGCGGGCGCGGCGCAATGGACCTGTGCGGCAAAGCCGAGCCGGGCGGAAAGATTGAGCATCGGCGCGCAGACCAACACTTTTGGAGTGCCCATCGAAGGATATGACCACCTGCTCTCCATACTGGACACGTTGGCCGGCTTGGGCTACCAGGGTTTTGAGACCAATCAACGGAGTCTGGCTCCCTACGCCGATCGTGCCGCTGAACTTCGAAAAGCATTTGAAGCGCACCATGTTCCCTTGATTGCTCCCCACTCCGGCGGAAGGCTGGGGCTGCTTAGCAAGGACGAGACGGTTACGGAATTGGAACGCCTCCACCAGATTGCCGGATGGGCCGCCCAAATGGGAGCGAAGTACATGATCTTTAGTGGCGCAAAACTTAGCGAAAAAGATGGGAAGCTCGATTTGGAGCAGGTCCATCAAAGAATGGACGGGCTGAATCGGCTGGGGCAAATTTGCCGGCAGGAAGGCCTTCAGCTTTGCTATCACAACGAAATCCAGGACTTCGCCAATCAACCTCCGGAGATGAGCTTTCTCCTCCACGAGACGGATGCTCACCTGGTTCGGCTCTGTCTTGATGTGGGAAATGGTCTTGGCCACGGGGAAGATCCAGGACCGTTCTCGGCTCAGCACTACAAACGCATCGCCATGTATCACCTCAAGGACGTCAAGCTGGATGAGAAGGGTACGAGGGTGCCCACGGACCTGGGCGCCGGCTCCATCGATCTGCGGGCGGTGGTTGCACCCCTCCTGAAAAGCGATTGGCGGGGATGGATTACGGTTGAACGTGAATCCAATTACCCGCACTCCGCGGAAAATCCGGAACAGTTGCTGAAACAATGCCGCGAGTATGTGCGGCAAATTGTGGGAGTCTAGATTAACTCCGGGAAATAGAATTTGAAAAAGTGGCGGCGCTCTCTCATGGTTTTTCGAAGGACGCGCGTGAACCTGTATCAACCGCCGGGAAAGGCAAGGTTGGTTAAGAAACTGGCGGCTACTGCAACTGTATTGGTGGTGGTCGGCCTGATTGCAGCTTTGCTGACGCGCGGGGAAGGGAAGCCTCTGCTGCCCGCGGATTACTTCGTTTACGTGGGAACATTCACTGCCCCGGCAACGCCGCCAGAACCGCCCCGGCCGTCCTCAAGCAAGGGCATCTACGTTTTTGACTTTCACACGGCCACGGATGAATTGACTCCGCTGGGCCTTGCGGCGGAGACTTTCAGCCCCTCATTTCTTGCCGTCCACCCCAACCAGCGATTCCTCTACGCGGTCGTAAACGGACCAAACGGTGCGGTCCGCTCCTTCGCCATTAATTCGAAGACCGGCAAGCTGACTCTGTTAAATGAAGTCGCATCGCATGGTGACAATCCTTGTTTTCTGGACGTTGATCGCCGGGGGAAGGATATTCTGGTTGCAAATTACACGAACGGCAGCGTTGCCGTGCTTCCTATCAAACCGGACGGCCGATTGGGTGAGGCGACCTCGGTGGTTCAGCATTCCGGTTCCAGCATCGATGCGAAACGCCAGGAGGGCCCGCACGCTCACATGATCAGCACGTCCCCGGACGACCGCTTCGCATTGGCCGCTGATCTGGGATTGGACAAAATTCTCGTCTACCGCTTCGACGCAGATCGGGGAAGCTTGGTGGGAAACATTCCTGCCTACGCCACGTTGAAACCGGGATCGGGGCCGCGCCACTTTTGTTTTCATCCCTCGGGCAAATACGTCTACGTCGTCAGTGAGATGGCCGCCACGGTGACGGTTTTCGGGTTTGATCCTATTTCAGGGGCTTTGAGTGCGCTCCAGACCGTTTCCACGTTGCCGCCCGGGTACGCCAAAGGGAATTCCGGCGCGGAGATTGAGGTGCTCCCCAACGGCAGGTTTCTCTACGCTTCGAATCGGGGGCTGAACAGCATCGCGGTCTTCGCGATCGACCCTGAGAAGGGAACGCTCACGCAGGTGGAGCAGGCATTGACGCAAGGGAAAGGTCCGCGCGCCTTCGAAATCGATCCCACGGGCTCATTTCTGTTCGCCGCCAATCAGATCTCCGAAAACATGACGATCTTCAGAATCGATCCGTCAACCGGGCGCTTGACGCCAATCGGCCAGGTAAATGTGCCCGTACCTGCCGCTGTGAAGTTTGTGGCCCGCCCTTCGTGAATGAGCAGGTTCCACATTGGAATTTCACCTGCCACTCATCGCTCCTCAATCAGGAAAACCGGCAAAAATGTCTTGGCGAGTCTGCACATGGTTACCTCGATTAAGATGGATTGCAGCCGGCGATCAATCGCAAATGGGGCGAGTCTGCCCCTTCACACGCGCCGTGGTGGCGCCATGCCCGCTACGTCATGGAAATCCACTTTGACCGACTTGATCTCGTACCGCCCGATAGGCGCCGTGATCTCCGATCCTCCTGATTGGAGGGGAAGAGCGCCTTCTTGGTTCTCCATCAAGTTGGTCTGGGCCGCTCCCGTGGCAGCTCGCGGCAGGGTCAGCTGGATCGTAGAGTCCTTTCCCTCGAACTCGAAGAATCGGAAGATGAGCGAACTGCTGTCCTCCGCTCTCTTGATCGCGGTCAGGATTACATTTGCCGGCTCAATCTGAACAAAAGAGTGGGAGGGGCGAAGTGATCCTGAGTGCGGTTCCGCAGGGTGGGCGAATAGGGGATAGTTCAGCTCAAAACCCTGGCGCTCCGTGCCGGCGTCCCGCCAGTCTCCCGCGTGTGGGTACATCGAATAGGTGAAATCGTGCGGCCCCTGGTCGGCATACAAGTCGCGCGAATCGGTGCTCGGGACGGGCGAGATGGGGGAACGCAGCAGGGTGAGCCGAAGGGTGCTTTTTTCCACCGTGTCGTATCCGTATTTGCAGTTATTCAGCAGGCTGAAACCGCGGCCATTCTCCGTAAGATCTCCCCAGCGCTGCGCGCACACTTCAAAATGCGCTTCCTGAGCGGCCAGCGCATCGTATTCCTTCAAGTGTTTCATAATCAGCGTCGCTTCGGTGAAGGGGACGGGCGGCTTACCCGGCACGTGCGGGATGGCTGGCCGCTCGATGGTTCCGTAGGGGATTTCGTAAGTGGCGTTCAAAGGCGCGATGGCCAGGGGGAACGCCACTTTCAGCATCGTCTCCTGCTCGTGCCAATCGGCGTGCATGTTTACATCCGCGCGAGCGATTCCCGGGTAGACGCAAATGTCCTGGGTGAAGGAGGAATTCCTGAAATTCTTCTTGATGCGCACCACCGCCCGCACCGGAGTGTTCTCCACAAGCTTCACTTCTTCGGCTTCCAGCAGTTCCTGTTTGGTCTGCTGGTAGGGCCAGCCGATGTTCCAGGCTTCTTCGGATTTCGTTTTGTCAACGAAAGTCTCCAGAAGATTTCCCTTGCTTCCCTCCCGCAGGATGTTGGTTCCATCCTTTTTACACACGAGACTTGTGACGCACCCTGTCGTCGAATCGACATCGAGGCTAAGAAACTCGTTCTCCAGCCTGAGTCCGCTCACCCGGAGACTTGAAGCGGCGGCGCGCGGACTCTCCGTCGCGGCCACGTGAAAAACCTTGTACCCGAGGGAAGGAATCCCGCGCGCCAGGAACCGGACCCGGACGGTATTTGTCGCGCCCTGCCGGGAAACTTCCGCCGAGGGCATCACGTGGCCCTCCGGATCGCTCACCTCGATCTTGGCCACCGGCCCCGCAAATTGCACTTCCACTTCCGCAAGGTCGGTCCGCTCCCAGCTCAGGGGATTGAACACCACCACCGGCGTGCCCGGTCCCCGTGTGTCCACGCTTGCTGCAAGGTGGCGAAGCGAATCTTCCAGTTCCGGCGTCATCGCGTCGTGCACAAACTCCAGACTCTCGGCTTCGTCGTGGAAGTTGACGTGAATGCCCGTTCCGGCCATCTGATCGTGGAACTGGTTGAAACAGACCCGCCGCCAGCAGTCTTCCAATTTCCACTGCGGGTACAGACGGCCGCCCAGCATGGCCAGCGAGCAGAACTTTTCCGAGTTGAGCAGCAGTTCTTCGCTGCGGCGCATCCGCCGCTTCGTTTCCGCCATGGTCGTATAGGTGCCACGATGGTGCTGGAAATAGAGTTCGCTCTTCCAGACAGGAAGATTCAGGTTGGCCAGGTTTCTATTAACATCATCGAAGAAAGATTGCGCGGTGCCGAGCTTCAAATTGGGGAACGCGGCCTTGGGTGATTTCTGCCAACGCACCGCGGCATCCAGCATCTGGCGAGTTGGTCCACCGCCATGGTCGCCCACTCCATAAAGCTGCATCTGTTCCTTGAAGCCCGAACTCAGCGGCGTGTTACGAGCGATGTTTTCCGAGCATTGCACGACGTTGATTCTGTTTCCCAAACCTTGAGGAAAGAACGTGAGCACCCGGCTGCCATCGGGCGCCTCCCACTGAAAGAGTTTATGAGGGAAAGGCGTCGTGTCGTTCGCGGCGAGCTTGGTGGTGACGAAATAGTCCACTCCCGACCGCTTGTAAATCTGCGCCAGTTGCCAGCTATAGCCGAAGGAATCCGGATTCCACCCGATCCGGACATCCACGCCGAACTTTTGCTGAAAGTAGTGCTTGCCCGTCAGAAGCTGGCGGACCAGGGACTCACCGCACGGAATATTCAGATCGGGCTCGACCCACATGCCCCCCACAATCTCCCACCGGCCGTCCTTTACCCGCTTCTGGATCTCCTCGAATTCCGGGGGATAATACCTCTCAAGCCAGAGGAAATCCTGGGCGGAGGATTGGGTGTAGGTGA
>JASHTZ010000237.1 GCA_030040295.1 Terriglobia bacterium
TTTGCCATCGAACTGCTGGACATCAAGGCGGCGCGGCAGATGCTGTGCGGCGAAGATGTGTTTGCCAAACTCGAAGTTCCGATGAATCTTCATCGCCTTCAGGTGGAGCGCGAATTACGGAACAAGACTCTGCGTCTGCGGCAAATTTATCTGAGTCATCCCGGCGATTCGCGCAAGACGCTGGAGTTAATGACTGCGTCTATTTCATCATTCGCCGCGCTTTTCCGCCATGCGTTGCTGGCGCTGGGCGAGAAGGCGGAAGCGGGCAAGCACGTCGCCATCGACCGCCTGGGTTCAGTGCTGGGATTTGATCCCACTTCGCTTCACACCATTCTGGAGGTTCGCGAAGGGCGAAAGCGCGGCCGCGATTTGGATGTGCAAGCGATTTTCGAAGCATATCTCGGGGCAGTTTCCAGGGCCGCGGACGAAATCGACCGGCGGTTGGTGGCCGGGCCGAAGGGATGAAAGGAGAAATTTAATGAAAATAGTGCTGGCTGTCGTCGGAGTCATCGTCGCGATCGTGGTGCTGGCTGCGGCCATCGTAGGCGGGTCGTACATCAGCAGCAGGAACGAAATGGTTCGCAAGAATGAAGCCATCAAGCAGGCGTGGGCGCAGGTGGACGTGGTGCTCCAGCGGCGCGCCGACCTGATTCCCAACCTGGTTGAAACCGTGAAAGGCTTCGCAAAGCACGAGGAGACGGTTTACGCCGACATCGCCAACGCTCGCGCCGGCCTGCTGAGCGCGAAGACACCCGCTGAGAAAATCGCTGCGAACGGCCAATTGGACGGCGCGCTGGGCCGCCTGCTGCTCATCGTGGAGAATTATCCCAATCTCAAATCCGACCAGAATTTCCTGGCGCTTCAGGATGAGCTGGCAGGAACCGAGAATCGCATCGCCGTCGAGCGCCGCCGGTATAACCAATCCATTCAGGATTACAACACTTACATCGGGATCTTCCCCAACAACATCTACGCCGGCTGGGCGGGCTTCCAGCGTAACAACGATTACTTCAACGCTTCCGAAAGCGCGCGGCAAGTTCCCAAGGTGGATTTCAGTACACCGAAGCAATGACCACTCGATGCTGTAGTGCGGCCTTCTTCTCTTCACACTTTTGAGGGATTTAGATCAGAACTCGACGGCGAGGCCGCCGCTGACATAGTGGTAACAGGGACTGAGCGTCATGGACTTCTGGCCGGCCTGACTTACATTGAAACCCTGCGAAAGCATATTCTGAAAATCCGCCACGGCGTCAATGCGAACAGGCCAATCGTTGGGGGTGGGAATCGGCTGGCGGATTTGCAGGCTCAAATAGGGCATCACCTGAAGGTTGCCCTGCCCGGCGGGATCAACCAAGGTCAAGGTATCGTTGGGAACCCATTCATAAGAAGTCATCACGCGAGTGTGGGTGACCGGAAGCTGAGCAGTTATCTTGCCCAGCAGCGCGTTGGTCTGCCTTCTTGTCATGTATGTTTGCGAATTGCCAATCGGGCCGCCGGCCGTGTATTCGAGCGCGGCACCGGATGAGTAAGCTGCCATCACTTCAACGCGCGAACTGAAAGTCTGCGCATAAACAGCGCGGAAACCCGCCGAGCGGTAATTGCCCGCGTTAACCACAACTCCGCTTCCCGCCGGATTGGGAAGAGAGTTCCCTGCGAACGCCGCTCCATTTGCTCCGGCTCCCCATCCCCACACGGCGGCGTTGCGCAGGTTGTCGTGGTAAGCGGCAGCCTGCACGCGCGCGGACTTGCCGATGCGATGGTTCAACGCCACTTCCGCGTGATTAAGCTGCTCCATCTCCAGCCGGCCGTCGCTCAGAGTAATCTGAGGGAAAGCGTTCAGCAAGCTGAGGCGCTCCATCATGGAATTGGAGCCGTCGCCGTGCGCGTAACCATACTGCACGGAGACCATGGTTTGAGTGGTCGCCTGATATTCAAGATTCACCCGAGGCTGGGCCATGAAAACGCTCTCAACACCGCTCAGGAAGTTGACGTCCATTCCCGCCGTCACCGTAATCCTCGGCGCAATCAGGCGCGTATCGGAGTAGCTCGCCGAAAGGCCTTTCGCCTGCGTAAAGGCGTTCGGGGCAGTGGCGGGGGCAGCCGAAGCGCCGGGAACAAGATTGAATTGATGGTAAACCACGCCGAACGACTGGGGCGTGCCCTGAAGCTGGTTGCGAACTATCTCCGCGCCCACGGTGCCCGGCGCAGCGCCAAAGGGGGCAAACGAAGCCGCGGTCAGCACATCGGAATCCGGCGTAATGGGCCGCAGAAATGCGAACACGCTGGCCATTCCAAAATCTTCCGCAAGCGGATCGTGCGGAGTGGAGCCCGGCAGGATCCCGGCCACATACTCGGTGTGCGGAAGAGGAACCTTTTCCGCGTTCTCATCCGGGGAATTCTTCGCCTTCGCGGGTTTTTGTTCGCGCAGGCGCAGGATGGGTCGCGTGTTGGAAGAAGTTCTCAGCACCCATTTCCAGTCGTCTCCCCAGCTCGAAACGGAGTTGCTGGGCATTTGAAATCGAATGGGGGAAAGCACGTCGGCAAGGACGAAGGTGGCCACCACGGTTGCGCCGGCATCCACGCGAACGCCGTTTCGCATCGCGGGCAAGCGCGTGGGCGATACGACTTTGAGGGAATACCACCCCGGAACCAGGTGCGCGATGGTGAAGCGGCCATGCGCATCGGTTATCATTCGCTCCGTCAGTTCATTCGCGGCCTCGGCAGCGAACGCGGTGGGGCCCAGCACAGTCACCGTAGCGCCCATCAAGGGGACGCCTTTGCTGTCGGAAACAATTCCCGCCAGGTTGCCGTACCCCGCCGCCAGACATTCCACCGGGAGCACGCCGGCGAGGGACAACCCACCCACCAGCAGCAGGATTTTCAACCGGTCGCGCGAACCTGAATTGCCCATGGATTACGCGGTGCCTTCCCTGGAACTATAAACATCCCCCAACTCGTCCACGCGTCAGACCAGGCGCTAGATGACCTGGAATGAGGCGGACTGATTAACCGTCTGCTTCTTAAGGTTGTCGGTGACTCGAATCTGGACCGTATACTTCCCCGGCGGCAGCGATTTGAGCGCCATCTTTTTGACGATCGTGTACTGCTGCGATGCCGACTTCAAATTCTTTGGATCCTCGGGCTGGTTCAGCAGAGCCTTTCCATCCTTCGTGATCTCGTAGTTCACATCGAGCGAAGGCTTCTTGGTCTTTTCATCGACGCTGAGATTATACACCTGCATGTAAATCCCCAGGGTTTGGTCGGGCGTGAAGATATCGTCGACGCTGGGGCGCACTTTTGTTCCGCCAATCGTAAACATCCCGGTTCCCACCAGGTTGGTGGGGAGCGGCATGATCTGGTCCGCGAGGATCAGCGAACTCGCCATCAGGCCTTTATCCTCGGAAAAGTTGGGGACGATGATGCCGATTTCGTCCGACCCCATACGGCCGCTGAGATCGTCCTTCAGCACCAGGCTGAGCTTGTAGCGGCCGGGCTTGAGCGGAACGTTCTCCTGGTAGAGCGACCGGTGGGACTGGTAGATCTGGAATTCGTGCTCGGGCACATCCAGCACCATTTGGCGTTCGAAGGTGTTGACGATGTGGCCCCCCAGGCTGGTCAACTCGCCGAAAATGTCCATCACCGCGTGCATCACCCCGTCTTTGTCC
>JASHTZ010000238.1 GCA_030040295.1 Terriglobia bacterium
AGCATGGACGAATCGCTCTTGGGAATTCTCTCCTCGAATCACCTTCCGTGTGCTATCAATGCAAAAGCATGTGGTAGACCGTGCGAACGTTCAAAGCCCCCGCGGCGCTCACCAGACCGGCCACAATGCTGAGCGGCAGAATCACGCCTGCGCTGAGAAAACGCCCGCGAAGCCCCACAATACTCTGTGGAATGATGGGGACCGAGTACCGCGAATATGCCTCGTACGCGGCATGTGAATTGTAACTCACGCAAAAAGCCGCAAAGAGAATGAAGAACGCCCACTCCGCCTGCCCGGCGACTTCCGCAAATGCTTCACGCCGCCGCAAGCAAAGGATCACAAGGCCGAAGACGGTGAGCGAAATGTAGAAGCAGATCTTCAGGTCGTTCGTCCAGGGCGACTGATTCGCCAGACCCGCCCGCACCAGGGGATAGAAAGGAACCGTCACGGGCGAGGCGCCGTACCAATCGAAAGCGTAACCGTTCACCGGAGCCCACGCGTCCTTCTCCAGGAGAACCTGTGGAATGAGATAGAGTGCCCCAATAACTGAAGCCACTGCCGTGCCCCATCCCAGGTCGCGCCACTGATGATGCCACGCGAGCGCGCCCGCCAGCGCAACGATGAGAAGTATTCCCGTCGGGCGTACCGTGGTGGCCAGAGCAGCGAAGATGAATGCGGCGGCAATTTGCTGCCGCCTCCACAGCCAGAGGGAAACGAAAAGGAACAGCACAAAGAACGGTTCGCAACTGCCCTGGCACACTTGCGGCGTGTACTCCACGCCGATCATGGAAAACAGCGCGGCAACTGTCCAGCCCCAAAGACGTCCGCAAAAGTAAACGGCCAGCGCCCCGCAGATGAGGCCGAGGATAGGAAGGCAATGCGACACGGATGCTCCGGTGAGAAGCGAAGCCAGCGCGATGCAATATCCCGTACCTCGATAGAACTGCCGCACGGATTGCAGGTCAGGTCCCGAGAACCGGCCCTCCACGGCAGCCTGAGCGATGGCCAGGTAGGCGGGATTATCGCCGTGCGTACGGTTCATTTCCCAGTAGTCTCGCACGCGCGTCACACCCCAAATGAAACTCAGGCAGCACAGGAAGTAGCACGCAAATGCAGTGAAGGCAGAAACCGAAGGGGAAAGCGTCCGCGCCTCGACCCGATTCGGAGGAGTTGGGGTTTGTTCAGAAGGATACAACGGCATGCGTCGGCATTGTACCACCGCTCATCGCAAAGCGAGCGAATTCGCCGAAGAGGCGGGATGGGTGCGACTATCCTGAACCGCATCCGCCTGCAGGGTGCAACGCTCTACGAGCAGCGCACCATGTTGGGGAGTTTTTCCCGGCGTGCGGTAGGTCTCAACAACGGCGTCGTCGTTCTTATAGACCGTTTCCGCGCATGCGAGCCCGGGTTGGGGCGAAGGAGCATCTTCGCCGACTATGAATCGATAGAGTGGGCGGCGCCTACGCAGGTCTTGGAGCGTGAAAATGACGGGCCGGGGCGCGTAGTACGAGGGGAGGCGCGTGTTGACAACGTAGAGCACTGCGTCGGCAGGCAAAATGCGGTCGAGGATTTGGAAGTCGTCCGCGAAGGCGACATATTTCTCCAGAAATGAGGCGCGGGTTTCGATCCCGGCGTCCATCCTAAGGAAGGGACGCGCGTAATAGAACTGCACTGCCATCCAGGGAAGACAAAACGCAGCAAACACCACCCACCCATTCCGGGCCAGCCACGCACCGGGCGAAGACGGCCAGAATCCCCACGCCGCGAGGATCAATACCACATATTCAAGCCCTCCGAGAAAGCGGAACTCGTGCGGCAGAAGCCAGTCGATCAAAGTAAATTGTCCACACACCAGCACGGCGACAATCATGAAAATGCCTCTGCGCCGCACGGCCGCAACCGCCACGATGGCGAAGGCGGCAACAACTCCCATGGAGAAGGACGGCATCAGCCAGCTCAAGTGAGCCCACAGGCCGCTGGGGCCGACGCTTCTGGCGAAATCCAACTTGGCCAGAGTCTCCGGCCCAAAGTAGCGGGAACGAAAGAGCGATGCGCTCGCCAGGCCGAAGGGCGACCCGCACTGCATCGTCGTCCACACAAGAACAGGTCCGTAGAAGGCGCCCCACACCGCCGCAGCAATTCCCGACGCTCTCCAGGAGCCAAGAGAGCGCTTGGCGCGATAGATTCCTACTATCGTGATCGCCACGTCTACCGGCAGATTTGAAATCTTGGTGGAAGCCGCGACGTATGCAGCAAGACAGATGAGGGTAAGCTTCGCCGCCGGCTTCCATTCACCGGCGAGAGAATCCGGTAGCAAGGCAAGCAGGCAGGCAAAGACCGTGGCAAGATCGCCCAGGGCTTGCGGTCCGCTCGCCACGTGCCAAACCGCGGGGTAAAGCCCAACCGCCGAAATCGCCCCCGTCATCCACCCTGCCGTTGGGTTCGAGGTCAAGTCGCCGGCCACTCCCGCTACCAGCAGCACCAGCGCGATGCCCAATCCCCAGCTCACCACGTTGCCGGCTTCCGGGAACCCCGCAGCATGCTCAAGGGTGAGGCCCAATTGAAAGGCGGTTTGCGGAAAGATCGCCGCTTCAAACGGCTGGCGGTAGAGATGGAGACCACCATCTCGCAAAACACGCAAGGGAATCAGCATGTGGTAGTGGAGTTCATCAATCTTCGTGGAGGGGGCAATAGCAATGAGAAGATTGAGGGCGGCGACCGCAACGATCAATGCGGCGAACCAGCGGCCCACGCGAGTAAGAAGGTCATGCGCGAGCACGATCCGCAGGTTTCGCCATGATGTCATGAGCAAACCGATGGCAACGGCCACTGCGGCGAGGCCTAAGAACTTAACCGCCCCAGCACCGCCGCCGAGAAAGAGGACAAGCCCCACCGCCCAATCGATGACGGCGACTCCGCTGAGCAGCGCGGCGGCAAGACGATAGCGGCCAGGAATCGGCCCCAGCAGGCGAAGGAATCCGCAGCCGACGCCCGTGGCAACGATGAGGCCGAGCAGTCCGCCGGCCAATGTCCGCGCAGAAGCCATTGGGTAGAGCTTACCTCCAGATTGGTAGCATCTCAGGCTGGAATGTGTAGCGGCGTTCTATCGACCGCTGTAGGGACATGCCATGGCATTCCCGCACGACTCGATGCTCATCGAGCGCCGCTACAACGAAGCACGGTGCGATTTGACGGGCAACAGGAGCAGAGCTTTAACAACGCGCAGCGAAACGCGGCACCGCAAGCCCGCGCGAACCTGTCGAAGTGCCAGTGCAAATTCCCGCCCCTTCCATAGCTCCCGTGCTTCATCAAGAGCACGAAGCGCAATCCGCTCGCGGGCCTTGCGCAGCATACCCCTTGCTTGTTCTGCGGGCAGGAGCGGCCGGATTGCGGCGAGGCAGCGCAGGCCGTCGGCCACGTTTTCCACCGACCTCACCACGGAAGTGGTTTTGGATTGGGCATGAACCCGCCACGCGGCGAGGACTTGTGGCTCGTACCAAATGGGAAAGTGCGCTGCAATCCTCGCCCACATTTCCCAATCGGCCGTGGAGGAGAGTTCGCTTCGAAAACCTCCCAGCTTTTCATACACACTCCGCCGAACCACGATGGAGGGCGTCGTGATTCTTTGCGAAACGCCGATCGCATTCAAAAAGTCAGGCAATATTCCCGGCGCGGACCTTTCCAAGTCAGAAGTCCAGACCCGTTCTCCCTTTTCGTCAACGATAGTCCACCGGCAAAAGGCGGCCCCCACATCGCCATCGCCCCCAAGAGCGGACTTGAGAGTCGAATAGAATCCGGGATAAACGAGGTCATCGCTGTGCAGAATGTGCACCCAATCACCTGCTGCGCGTTCGATGCATGCATTCCAACTGCCCACCAAACCGAGGTTCCGCGATTGTCGAAATAAGCTCACGCGGCCGCCTCCCACCCGCTGAACCAGCGCTTCCGGGTCGTTCATAGTTGAAGCATCGTCGAGCACCTCAATCTGCATCTCCTGCGGCCCGGGATCTTGAGCCAGCACGCCGGCGAGAGTACTTTCCAGGTAAGTCGTCCGATTATAGGTGGGAATTATCACGGACCAGAAGGGCTTCGAGGCAACCGAATGCCGCGAGGCAATCTCCGGAGGTGCAGGATAAGTTGGCATGAACTCGGTGATGAATAGAAGCGAAATTCAACGCGCGGGAGATTCGCCCCGAGTCCGCCAGCGCATAAATTCCGCATAATCACGCAGATAATCCTCTTCCCGAAAAGGCTGCGAAGCCAGCACCAGGCAAATTGCCCCGGAAGAGAAGTTCTTCAGTTCTCGCCAGACGAGACGCGGAAGATAGAATCCCTGATAGCTGCGATTCAACATGAAGGTCATCTTGCGCGAGCCATCATCCACCTCGACTTCAAAGGAACCAAGCGCGGAAACGATCACCTGTTCCAGCTCTTTGTGCGCGTGACCTCCGCGGGACGCTCCTCCCGGCACGTCGTAGAGGTAATAGACGCGCGCGATCTCAAAAGGCACGTCCTTGCCGCCCTCCACCGGCGTGATGCTGCCGAAGCCGGGCTGGGCAATGCGGGGTAAATCGAGCACGCGGCAGTCAGCGAGCGTGGTCATGGCCCCTTCCGGTTTCGCACAAATTGCGGGTAATCACGCACGTAATCCCCCTCCGAATACGCCTGAGACGCCAGGATAAGCGCCACGGAATTGCTGGAAAAGTTCTCAAGTGTCCGCCAAACACCGGGCGGGACGTAAATCCCGACATAGGACCGATTGAGTTGAACGACTTGTTCGTGCCTGCCGTCGTCAATCGCCACATCAAAGCTGCCGGAGGCCGCAATAATGAACTCTTCCAGCGTGCGGTATGCGTGCCCGTCGCGCGCGGCCCCACCGGGGACGTCGTACACCCAGTAGACGCGCCGAATCTGAAAGGGAATGTGGAGGCTGCCCTCAATAAAGGAAAGATTTCCCCGGGCATCTTCAATTCTCGGCAATTGCACGATGCGGCAGCCCGCCAAGATGCAAAGCTGCCCGTCAGCGGCCGGCGTACTTGCTGCGCTGACCCTGGATGTTGACCTCTCCGGCCCCAACGTCTCCAAAAGAATCCCTCTCCCGCCTACGCCTCAGACCGTGCGGCTTCTACGTAAACCTCAACAATGTAATCCATCGCGGCCGGCGTCAGGTTTTGATGGCAGGGAACGAAAACTGCATGCCGGGGGTAGAATACACTGGCTTCTACTCCGTGCTTTTGGTAGACACGCTTGATGTTCTCGGGAGTGACATCGGGCGCAGGCTGAAACATGAACACTCCGGGAATCGTTCCGGCCTCAAGCGTCAACGCGGGCGGGCAGCCGAATTCACCAAACCGCATCTCCAGGTAGTGCCACGACTTCAACCGTGCTCCGCATATCGCGCCAAGACGCGGAAGCTCCGAGCCCACCACGTTGAGGATTGTTTCGCGATGCTCAGGAAGCAATCCGGGCCTTCGCTTAATTCCACAGACTAAACCGCCGTAATTGATGGGAAAAAATTTGGGCAGACTGAAGATGGCATATTTCCCATCCCGCCCAACCCTTCGTCCTTCGCGGGAGGACGCAAAGGCATAGGCGCAATCTTCCAGAACGGGAACACCCGACTTCAGCACCTCATCTATTTTTGGATAGGGGATGCCGAAGTCATGAATGACCACGATAAGGCGCGTCGAGGGCTCGATCTTCATCGACCAGTGGCAAACGCGCTCAATCGTGCGCGTGACGCAGCCTGAGACATAGGAGTTTCCGGTTGAAGTCAGAATGGTGACCGTATCA
>JASHTZ010000239.1 GCA_030040295.1 Terriglobia bacterium
GGCGGCGAGCGAATAGTACGCCGGGTCGGGGTTGCCCCAGCGGCTTCCCGAAGCCTGATTTATCAGCGATTGAATCGCCGCCATGATGGGCGCGGCGAAAGACGTTCCGCCCGCGCTGAACCAGGTGGCTGGCGCGCCGCTGCAATCCTCTCCGCCGTAATTCGGGTCGGAATAGCACACCACATAGGCGTGTCCCCAGGAATTGTTGGAGGCAAAAAGCGCAAGGTCAGGAATATCGCGCACGCCATCGGAGGGGTTTCCGGTGAGGGGCGACTGCCACCAGGGCTTCGCGTACCCGGCACAGGTGCCACCTCCGATCCCGTCA
Organism: Terriglobia bacterium; assembly: GCA_030040295.1. GTDB lineage: Bacteria > Acidobacteriota > Terriglobia > UBA7540 > UBA7540 > Bog-366. The sequence continues at coordinate 326 of JASHTZ010000239.1, forward strand.
GCGTCCGGCGCTCCTGTGGCGCAGCCGCTCGGCCCGCCACCCGCCGCGATGGTGTTGGGAGAAGATTTGTCGCACAGCGAATTGGCTCCGTAGGTGGGCAAGAGGCCCAGGTAATCAGAGCGCAGCACGCCGGCACACGAATCGTTCCAGGGAATTTCCGGAATGTAGGACAGGGCGGAGCCGAAATTTGCGGCGTTAGCGGAATTCCAATAGGTGGAGTTGGTGCTCTGGTAAGTGTCCGCGAAATCGGTGCCGCCCACCGAGACGTTGTAGGGTGTGGAGGTGAGCCCGCTGACGTTGATTCCCCCCTGGGCGAAGGGAGCGTCATAATCGGACGCGGCTGCACCCTCATCGCCCGAAGAAACGAAGACGGAAACGCCCTCCGCCGCGGCCTGCTGGTACAAAGAGTTAATGTAGGCGTTGTAGGCCGCGCCCAATAGCGATTCCGACTCGCCGTAGCTGATGCTGACGATGGCGGGCGGCGCGCCGGGCTGGTTCAGCAGGTTCTGGAGAGCCACAAAGCCGCCCCAAACCGCGATGCTCTGGCACGAGGCCAGCTCAATAGCCGCATTCGGCGCCGCGGCGCTGGCCCATTCGGCGTCCACTGCGGCCTCCAGGTCGTCGGCATTCACGCCCGGGTCCGAGCAATTGTTCGCCGGGTAGCTCTGGGGGTGGATTTCGGTGAGCGACCCGGCGGGATACCCGGCGGAAAGGCCGAGCACGCCGCGAAAGTCCGTCCAATCCTGCGTGGAATAGAGGTCCGTGTCTTCGATCACCACAATTGTCTGGCCCTGCCCGGAGTATCCCGCCGCAAACATCGGGTTGAAGCCGTAAATCGTCCACAAATCCGCAGGGACCACCGGATAGGAATCGCCGCCTGCCGTGTAATCGGAGCGCGCCGCGAGCATTCGCTGCGGCATGAAGTCGTTCATCGAGACAACGCCCGCCATGGTAGACGCGAGCGCCGCGGGAATTTGCGGGTCGCTGATGTTGGCGAAATGCCTTCGGCCATTCACGCGCAGGCTGTGAATCTCCGTATGAAACGTCTGCGCCACCTGCCCGGCTGAACCCGAGAAGTCGATCAGCATCTGGCTGGGGTAGACGAGATGGACTAGGATTCCCATCGACCCGAGCCATGCCGAAACTTGCGCCACTTGCTCCGCCGAGGGACCGAACCTCCTGCCGAATTCCGCCGCCGAAAGCCAGTGATGAAAGTGCGGCGAGGCGGGATCGTGAAGCTCCTGGATGAATTGCTCCAGCGCCTGCTCGCGCTCGGGAGTTCTGCGCAACTGGAGCATCAGGTGGTCGAGCGGGAAATCGTCGGCCACGCGGCCGAGATCGTTTCCCGGCATTGCCTCGCGCCGCGTGTTGCCGCGCAGAGTCACAAATCCGGTTTGCTGCGGGTCGGCGACGGGAGTCTGGCCAGCCTGCGTAATTGCGGGAGTCAAGGCCTGAGTTAAGAGTCGAAGATTCTCTGCCGCGTGAGTGCGTGGCAGCAGAGCAGTTCCCGCCACCGCCGCAACGGCCAGTGCGGCAGACGCAGACCACAGCGACCAAGTTCTGACCGCAGCCCATCCCGCATGGGCTCGGCGAGGGCGGTGAGACATTCCAAACCTCGGCTTCGGGGAAACACACGAAGGCTGTTCTCCGACCGCGCGCAGCAAGCGCAGTCAGAGCCGGTTTTCTTTGCTCCCTGCCTCCATCGGCCATGGGTAAAGTCCACATCAGCAGATTTGAATTAAAAGTTATGAAGAATTGGATAGTGGTAGCCTTGCTTGAGTGTTCAGTTCCACCGCACTTCGGGATACAGGATGGTCTGGCGGCTTGGCAGCGCGCTGCACGTGGGCTATCTTACGGAGAGACAAACCTAAACGCGTTCACTGTATGGAGGAAACATGAAGTACCCGAATCACTGGATTTTCATCGTTACCACTCATAAAGACAAGGCTGACGGAGAAGTTTTTAGCGGTGAGGACATTTTTCGGCAACGCATGGAGGACAAATTCTGGGGACTGGGAAAGTACACACCGAATCGAAAGTCTCTGCGCACAGGTGATCACGTTGTATTCTACGTTGGTAACCCTCAAATGGTCTTTGCAGGAACAGCAATCCTAGCAAGTGAGTCCTTCGAGCTAATCGACAAGCAGGAGCAGGAGAAGCTCGCACATGGCAAGGACTTTTACCGAACAGAGTATGGGGTGAGACTCGAAAACATTCAAATCTGGGATTCACCCAAGAACGCTAAAGACCTAATCGTCCACCTCAAGTTCGTCGAGAACAAGGCGTCTTGGGGTACTTATTTTCAAGGTGGGGTTCGGGGGGTGTCTGACCAAGACTATTCTGCGATAGTCGAGGAGGCAAAACAAACTGCTGAGCCGGAGCCCCGCACCGAAGAGGAGGTCGAGAGTGCTTCTCAGTTCGCATTGGAAGCCCATCTCGAAGAATTCATCGACCATAACTGGAGTCACATCAATTTTGGCCGGAAGCTCGTGCGGTACCAAACCCCCGAACAAGACGGGCGACAATTCCCTGCAGGTCCCTGGAGTATCGACTTCCTCTGTACTGACGAAGAGACAGGCGGGTTCGTGGTGCTGGAATTGAAGCGGGGCAAGACCGGGGATGTAACGGTAGGCCAAATTCTCCGGTACATAGGCTGGGTGCGCGAAAACCTCTCAAAGGATGGACAAAAGGTAACAGGAATAATTGTCGCTAGGGAGGTTGACGAAGGTCTCAAATATGCTGTTCGAGAGCTGAGCCACGTTAGTTTGCTAACCTACAAAGTTGACTTCACATTGACCCCATCTACCAAGTAATGTGAACTCGGCCAAATCCCCGAATCATCCCTACGAGTATGACCAAACCATCTCCCGCAGTCTGCTCGCCTGCGGGCCGACTTTTCCGGCGAGGTTGACTCTTTCGGAGGCGTCGGTTTCCAGGTCGAAGACGGTCAAGGGGGAGGCGGAGACGTCCACGAAAGCCGTCTGCGGAACCCGGGGCGGCCAGAGGTGGGCGGGGGAAAATCCCTGAATGAGCTTAAAGCGTCCGTCGAATGCCATGCGCCACTGGCCGAGGGCGGAGAGGACGAACTCGCGATGGGTTTGCGTGCGGCCTTCAAGGAAAGGCCGCAGCGAGCGGCTGTCCATGTCATCGGGCCGGGGCACTCCGGCGTAGTCTAGAAATGTTGCGGTGAGGTCAAGCGTGGTCACGAGCGCCTCGGTGGGCGATTGCGGCTTCACGCCCGGGCCGGCGACGA
>JASHTZ010000240.1 GCA_030040295.1 Terriglobia bacterium
CGACAGGCCTTGAGGGCAGCCCGATTCAGCCGGGCATTGCGCTTTCCGATCTGCCGCAAAGCCCAGTTCACGCCTTTCCTCACCATTTTTCTCTCGTCCGTCGCCTGGCGTTTGATCAGGGGCAGGAATTTCAGAAACGCCTGGTCGCCGGCGGCTTTGTCGGCCACGGCCAGCCCCGCCATCAGTGCAAAGGCGGCTCTTTTCACGAATTCTTCCTGCCGCGAGCTCCATTCCACACATTTTCGGTGGGCGAACCGAGTATAGCGAAAGAGGTTGATGCAGGCGCTGTCGCAGACCGCCCAATTTTCAAAATCCTTCGCCCATTGGTTCATCTGATTTGAAGTGATTTTTTCCGATTCGTCGATGAGAGTGGCGAGAATCCGCGCCTCGAAAACCTCCGACGCCCACAGTTCCTGCGCCAGAGCATGGCTTTGCCCAACCTTCCTTGCCAGCTTTCTGAGAGCGGGAACTGACCAGCCACCGTGAGCCTTCTTTGCAACAATTCCAAAGCGCGCCATCCCCTCAATACCTCGGGGGCTGGTTCGAGAAGCAAGGAGCTGGAGAATTTCGGCAGAACGCATGTTTTGATAGGGGGGTCGCCCCGACCGCTTTGGCACGGCCATCTTGGATGTGCGCATAGGCTGAAAACTCATGCCTCATCGAAAGTTCTTCAATTCAAACTCGAGGGGCGTCAATCCCCAGATATTCCTGTATGGTCAGCCCCACCTTGGCATGAAACCTCTCGGAGAGAGAGGGAATTGAGCCGGTGGGCTCATCCACCATGATGCGCTCCACTCGATGCATAGGGAAGAAGACCGTGTTGAGCCCCACGGCCGTTTCCTCCTGCTGAATAACCTGGCGAATGAAGTCGTCAAAGGCGGCAAGATCGATCCCCCGCACGGTAATGCCTTTTGGTTCCAGCATCACAAGCTGTCCCCACATTTTCTCCTTGGGCGAGACCAGGCTGACGATCACAAGGCTGTTGTTGTTCAAGGAACCTCCGGCGCGAGCGGGAAACCGGGGGGCGGCGCTTACTTCAGATCGTAGAAGGCCCGCATGTTTCCGATTCGCGAGTAGAGTGCATAGCGCTTGATGTCCAGGATCTGTTTCAAATGACCCAAATCATGAAATGCCCACTCCGTGATGAGCTCTTCCGCGGAGATTTTCCCAACCGTTTGGTGAATCCCCTGGCGTTTCAACTGAGACGGGCGAAGCGTTTGGAGCCACTTCAGGTTGGCGCGGCGCTGGCGTTGCAGCCGGCCGAGGCTCACGCGCGGATCCATCCGGTTGTATCCCAGTTGCACTGCGCGGGCCTCCTGGTCGAATGCCGGCAGCGTGGGACCCTCTTCATTAATGATTGCCGCCACCCGCTCCCTCATGCCCACTTCTTCCACGTCGGCCATGTGCGCGATGATTTCCTGAACCGACCATTTTCCTCGAACCGGGTGATCGTGCATTTCCCTCCGCGATAAGGTGGAGATTTCCCGCTTCAGCTTGTCCGGTGTTGTTGCCAGAATTTCCAGAACGGCTTTTAACATGATTCTCTCCTTCCGTGCTGAGTCAGTTCAACTCGCGCAATTTGTCGCGAAGGCGATGGGCGGCAAGAAATTCGCGCTCGAGTTCCCGGTCGGCCAGGTGCAGCTTGATGGACTCCAGCTTCTGAATCAGCGCGTCCAACGCCATTTGGATATTTTCGGTGTTGGTCAGGCAAATGTCACGCCAAACCGAATAGGGACTGTCCGCCAGGCGCGTCACATCGCGGAAGCCCGAAGCCGCCAGCTCCAACGAAAGATTTCCCGCGGCATTCCTTTCCTCCATCAGCCCCGCTAATCCCGATGAGAGCAATTGAGGAAGATGGGAAAGGTAGGCAACCGCAACATCGTGGGTTGCGGGATCGCTGGTGATGGCGCGCGCGCCGATGGACGCCACGAGTTTGCGAAAGGCCTGCACGCGCGCGTCATTGGAGTGTCCCGGCCTGAGCGGGGTCAGCACGTACCGGGCGTTCTCGAAAAGACGGGCGTCGGCATTTTCCAGACCGGAACGTTCCTTCCCCGCCATGGGGTGCCCGCCCAGGAACATCGGCCGCTGGTCATAAAGTTTCGCAGCGTGCTCGCAGATTCGCCGTTTGGTGCTGCCGACATCGGTAACGAGTGCCCGCGGCGGTAAATACGGCTGGAGGCGGGAAAGATGGTCAAGAACCACCGCGACCGGCGTGGCCAGAATCACCAAATCGGCCTCGCGCACGGCCTCGCCCGCTTCCGCCGGCGATTCGTCGATTGCGCCCAGGGCGAGCGCCTGCGCGCGCGTCTCGGCTCGCCGGGCGTAACCCACAATGCGGCCCTCAAAGCCCACTTTCTTCAGGGCCAACCCCCAGGATCCGCCCAACAGGCCCAGGCCGACAATCGCCACTCGCTGAAAAAAAGGATCAGAAATTGTTTTTTCCAATGATTGAACCCGGGAGACAATCTCACCGAAACTCAAAAATCAGAGAAAAATCGCGCTTGTTCTCGAATAAGTTTGCAGTTTCAGGGTTCCAATTTCAAACTAAACTT
>JASHTZ010000241.1 GCA_030040295.1 Terriglobia bacterium
GGAAGAACCCGCGGCGAAGAATTGGACAAGCGCCCTCTACGTGGAAGATGCCAAGGGAGTGGAGATCGACGGATTCAGCGGGCGGCAGGCCTACCTGGGCCGCGACGTGCCGGCCATCGCGCTTAAGAATGTGAGCGACGTGACGATTCGCGACTCCAAGGCGCCGGATGGAACGGCAACTTTCCTGAAACTGAGTGGGCCCGACACGCACGACATTAGTTTGTTTGGAAATGACCTGCGAAAGGCCAAGGTCGCCATTCAACTCGACCCCGACGTCGAGAAATCGGCGGTTCAGGCCTTGGATAACTTTATGCCCGCGCGAGCCGAGTCTGAAAAGTGATGCGCGTATAACGTCTGGCTGTCCCTGCCTTTCCGAGCTACCGGATTTTTCGCCTGCAAGTGTCCCTCTATTTCCGCGACTAACCTTGAATTAACAGGGACACGGATATATATTCAGCTTCGGGCGCGGGCGCAAATTCCGGATCAATCCCAGGGAGGTTTCCCAGTAATGCCGATCATGTTTACCGACACATGGCAGGGTGCGAAAAAGCGTCCGGCATGGGCAGGGCTGGTTACGATTGTCACCGAGGAAGTTCTTCACGTCAGTTACGGACCGATCCTCCGCCCCACTTCCGTCCGGGGAATCGTTGCTCCAGGTTCCACCAAGGGCCGAAAGGGCGCGCCGGAACCCTCCACAGGATTTCGCGTCAGCACCTCCAAACCCACCGGAAACCCGCTGGCGCTTCGATTCAACGCGCGCAACACCGGAAGAATTGATCTCGATAAAGGCCATATCATGGCGCTCGAGTTGGGCGGACCGGATATTCCGGAAAACATCGTGCCCCAATGGTCATATTTTCAGCGCACTGGAAAGTGGAAACGCATGGAGAACGCCGTCCGCGCTGCCGCCGAAAAATTGTATGACCAGGATGCGACGAAAACCCTGACCTATCTGGCCGTGATTCACTACAAAGTCTACAAGGACGTCTCGCGCGGAACCTACGATGGCGTGTGCGTGCCGAAGGGTTTTACGGTCTATACCATTGAAGCGGATGCAACCGGCAAGGAAGGAACCCGGCTGGTGGTGTTTGAGGACGACCAGGCGCAGGACGCAACCGATGATATGATGGCGCTCCGGGCCATGAAAAAGGCTGACCAGTTGGACTCCACGAAACTCTACCCAGATATCACCTCCCATGGCAGTGGCAAGAAGCAGAAGTTGACCTTCGTGGAAACCGGCCAGAGCCGTGCCTACGCGCCCATGCCCGTCGCCTATACCCCTTCCGCCACCCCAGTCGTCACCAAGCTGACCATCGATGCATCGGCTCGGTACAGCCTCAGGCCCAGGCGGCCGCGGCCTGATTTAGGGTCTGCGTATGGATCCGAAGAACAGCCCAATTGATAACCGGCAGGCAATGCGGCTGGTCTCAGGAGAGAGAAGAAGGGGGTCAGAAACATGTGAAAAAATTGAATTTGGATCAGTTTTCAACATTGTAAAGTGTTTAAAATACATAATGCTGATATCGATAAATCCAATTTTTTCACATGTTCCAGGTACCCTTTTCTTCCTTCCTGAAACTGAGCGGGCCCGATACCAGCGACAGCAGCGGGTAGCGCATCAGAGTCTCGCATTTCTGAGACTCTGCGGCTACCCGCTGGACAATTACATGCCCGCGCCAGACGTGTCTGAGAAGTGATTGACTTCAAGAAGTCTGGCGGAGAGGCAGGGATTCGAACCCTGGGTACAGCTTTTGACCGTACAACGGTTTAGCAAACCGCCGCCTTAAGCCACTCGGCCACCTCTCCGCGGTGCGGCGGTTGAAGAGTGAGCGACTGGACCCTTCAACCTTCGGATTCCCGTTCAGTGTACTCGAAATCCCTGCGATCTGCCAGAGCCAAACTTGCCTCTGCACACGCGAATTCAGAGCATCCTTTCCGTCACGTTTTCCAGATGCGTTTCAGCCAGTGGATGGCTGATGTAAACGTTGAAATCGGAGACGTTCTTCAAGGCAAAGACGGAAGTCCCTTCGGCGCGCTGAGCCTTGAGGTGGACAAAGTCTGCCGCTTGCACGTCCTCCAGCACGAAGGGGGGCCGCAGGTCCTCTTTCTCAAATCTCAAATCGACGTTGTTCACCTCCACGCGCAGTGCATGGCGGATGTAGAAGCCATACGCGGGCAGAGTGCCGAACATGGTGGGCTCGGGATACCCGTTTTCCTTCTCCGGCGGTTCAATGGCCGCGTCGTCGTGAGTGCCGCCGCCGGGATGGAGCACCGTGATGTTGCTCAGCCGCACATCCTCGATGTTGTGGCCGGGAATTCCGCTGAGAAGGGACGCGTAGCGGGCCGCGGGATTGGAGACCACGACGTCGCTGATATTCACTCGCCGAAGCTGGCCCACCGGAACGCCCTCAGGACCGCGCATCCGGCTACCGAGCCTGAGGAAAATGGGCAGATTGGAGATATCACGCATGGTGATATTCGTGATCGAAATGTCTTCCGCCAGCGCTCCGTCGACCGTTTCGATGGCCAGGCCGCCGCATTTCTCAAACACACAGTTGGAGATGGTGATGTTCTTGAAACCGCCATTCGATTCGGTGCCGCACTTGATCCTCCCCGTTCGCGGGACGCGAACACCCGCTTCGAACTCCTTCCACGTCCCGTCCAGCACCGTACCCTCCTGATATCCGCCGGTCACGAAGCAGTTGGTGATGGTCACATTCTCCGTGGCGCGGGCGTAGCCCAGTCCGAACGAGCTTTTGGGGCAGATGCCGTCGTCCCAGGGCGAATTGACCGTGCAATTCGAAACCCGCACGTTGCGGCAGCAATCAATGTCCATGCCGTCGCGGTTCGTGTCGAGAATGACGTTGTCGATAGTCAGATTGTCCACGCCTGTGGCCAGGATGGCGAAATGCCCGCCGTGCAGAACCGAAATGTCGCGAATGGTGACGTTGTGGCAGTTCTTCAGGCTGATGGTTTTGTCGCCCACTCCCGCTCCGGTCTCGCCCCGCCCGCGCGTCAGGCCTTTGCCCCAAAGCAGCCCCGGGCCAGCGATGAACATGTTATTGATTCCCTCGCCCCACATCAGCGCATTGTGCCAGTGGCTATGGCCGAAATCCTGATATTTGTCCCATGCGTTCGGCTCGGCCGCATCGTAACCACCTTGCGAGCCGGTGTCCCCCGCGACAATCGTTGTGCCCTGTTCGAGATACAGGTTCACTTTGCTTTTCAGGTGGATCGAATAGGACAAGTAGGTTCCTGCGGGAAAGCGCACGGTTCCGCCGCCCGCCGCGGCCGCAGCTTCAATCGCCGCATTGATCGCTGAAGTGTCAACCGCATTACCGTCTCCCTTGGCGCCGAATTTTTGGACATCGAAGATCCCGGCGAAGGCTTCGGATGGATTCTGGGGCGCTTGCGGCGATGCATTCCCACCAAGACTCACGGCTGGCCTGGGAATCAAAAGGCCCGTCGCGGCCACTCCCGATCCGATTCCGAGAATCTTTCGAAAGGTGTGGCGCTTGTGCGGGTCAAAAGGCGGAGTATTCTCCATAATTGTCGCTCCTCAAGTTGAATTGGAGATTACAGGCGCTCAGCAAAACAGATACTTGCGCCAGCGCTCATCGGCGCGGCCCATCATGCGCATGATTTGCCGGCTGGTGTGCAGGGTAAAGGGATGGGGCGGCCGAAGCAGGCGCAGGCCAGCCTCTTCCGGTAAGCGGTCGCCCTTCAGGTTATTGCAGCGATGGCAGCAGGCCACGAGATTATCCCAATCCGTGTGGCCGCCTCGCGAACGCGGGATGACGTGGTCCAGCGTTAACTCGTGGGCAGGCATCACCCGGCCGCAAAACTGGCAGGTGTAGCGGTCGCGCAGAAGCACGTTCTTGCGAGAAAGCGCGCGGGTTTGATAAGGAATGCGCCGGAATTCCACTAGCCGGATTACCGAAGGCACTCGAAATGCCAGTTGCGAGGAGTGAATGAAGAATCCGTCTTCTTCTTCCGTGGTGGCCACACCCTTGAGCACCAGAACGATAGCGCGGCGAACGGCAGTGACATTGATGGGCTCGTACGTGGCGTTGAGCACCAGCACCGGCTCTTGCAGCACTCGTTGGTGGCCATCCTCCGACATCAGGTTTCACCCGCGATTACAATCACGCCCGGCTACTTGCCTTATTATGTCCAGTCCCAGTCGAGTCCGTCAACTGTGTTGTCGCGGTC
>JASHTZ010000242.1 GCA_030040295.1 Terriglobia bacterium
GCAGCGGTTGCCATTCATCGCCGTCGTTGAAGGAGACGAACACTCCGGTTTCGGTGCCGGCAAAGAGCAGGCCCTTCTGCACCGGGTCTTCGCGAATGGCCTGCGCGTAACTTCCTTCGGGAATGCCTTTGGAAATTTCCTGCCACGTCTTGCCGCCATCGCGCGTGCGGTAGAAGTGCGGCTTCTGGTCTTCCAGGCGGTGGCGGTCAACGGCGGCATAGGCTCCGTTGGGATCGTGGCGCGAGGCTTCGAGAATGCTGATCTTTGACCAGGCGGTGAGCTCGGGCGGCGTGACGTTGTGCCAGGTTTTGCCGTCGTCGTGAGTCACTTGAATCAGCCCGTCGTCCGTGCCGATCCAGATTTCACCGGCGACGAGCGGCGACGGCGCAATGGTGTAAATCACGCCGCGGCGATTCCCTTCACCGGCAGGAACGTCGGCGGCGGTAATCGCGTCGAGATTGGGCGGAGCGCCAGGGTCCTCGCGCGTAAGGTCGGGACTGAGCACCTGCCAGGTGTTGCCGGCATCTTTCGAGCGGAAGAGAATCTGCGCGCTGGTGTAAATCTCGCGCGGGTCGCGCGGAGAAATCACCGTGGGCAGAGTCCAGGTGTGGCGGTAGTCGCCGGGGTGTGTGAGCGAAGGCGCAACGTCCTGCGTTTCATCCGTGGCCAGATTGAACTTGCCCACCGCGGCGCCGAACGAGCCGCCGTAGTAAATGTCGGGATTAAGCGGATCGGGTGCGATGTATTGGCTTTCGCCGCCTACTCCGACGGGCCGCCAATCGCGCGTGCTGATTCCGCGCGAGTGGCTGCGGCTTTCCGTGCACAGGGCTCCGGAATCCTGCTGCGGCCCGCACACCCAATAGGGGAAATGCGAGTCCGTAATGACGTGATAGAACTGAGCGGTGGGCTGATTGTACCAGGACGTCCAGGTCTTTGCGCCATCCACGCTGATGACGACGCCCTGATCGCTCGAGAGAATCATCCGGTCGGGATCGTCGGGTGCAATCGACAAGCTGTGGTAATCGTCTCCGCCCGGAGCTCCTTTGATGGCGTCGAAACTCTTGCCGCCGTCGGTGGAACGGTAGGTTGAAGTGTTGCAGACGTAGACCACGTCGGGATTTTTGGGGTCCGCGGTGATGCCGCCGAAATACCAGCCGCGCCCCCAGATGCGGCGTTCGTTATCGGTAAGCTGGAAGTGCGCGCCCGCATCGTCCGAGCGATAGACGCCGCCGTCCTTGGCGTCCACAAGCAGATAGACGCGGTCCGGCTGCGATCGCGAAATCGAAATCCCCATGCGGCCCAGGCCCTCTGTCGGCAGGCCCTCGGTGAGCTGATGCCAGGTGTCGCCGCCGTCAGTGGACTTATAGAGCCCGCCGCCACCGTAAGAGGGCGGATAAACCTCCCAGGGCGGCCGGCGCGTGTTCCACAACACGGCGTAAACGGTGCGCACGTCGCGAGGATCCAAAGCTAAATCAATGGCGCCGGTATTTTCGTCTTTGAAAAGGACCTTCTGCCAGGTCGCGCCGCCGTCGGTGGAGCGGAAAACGCCGCGCTCGGCGTTCGAACCATAGGCGTGACCCAAAGCTGCGACAAACAATCGATCGGGATTCTGCGGGTCGACAACAATCTGTCCGATCTGCCGGCTGTCTTCAAGGCCAATGCGAGTCCAGGTTTTGCCTGCGTCGGTGGATTTGTACATGCCGTTGCCGTAGGAGATGTCATCGCGCATGTCGGCTTCGCCGGAGCCCACGTAAATGACGGCGGGATTCGAAGGCGCGACGGCAATGGCACCGATGGAGGCAATGGGCTCCGAATCAAAGATGGGGTTCCAGGTGCGCCCGCCATCCACGGTCTTCCAAACGCCGCCGCCCACTGCGCCGAAGTAAAAGACTTCCGGCTGGCCGGGAACACCCGTGGCGGTCAGGGCGCGGCCGGCACGAAAAGGTCCGATCAATCGCCAGCTCATGCCGGAAAACAGGCTGGGATCGATTTCCTGCGCGCGCAGTGAGCCTGGCGCCAGCGCAGCGAGAACAATGGCGCACACCAGGGCAGCACGGATCATGAAGGGAAATGGTTGAATGCGGCTCACAATAGCAAACCTCCCGCGCAAGGTGTCTGATTCGGAGCGGAAAAGTATACACCAGCAGAGCGAGTGTGGTGCCGTTTCGTCCATTATGCACGCCTTGAGTCTTAATGCCTCCGGCGGAAGCTCAGGCCCTGCGGTGTCAGGTAACCACCTCTCACGTTCTTCAGGTAACACACGGATTGAAGCGGAAAATGAGGCCAAGTTAGGGTAAAAGCTCAGGCCGCGGAAGGAGAAGAAATGGAAAACCCCATCGTAGCCGTAATGATTCAAGACGAATACGAATCACTCAACCACATGGCCGGCGTATTGAGCGATTTGGGGATTGAGACACACTACGCCAACGGATTCAAGGAAGCCAGCCGCCTGGTCAAGCGGCATCGGCCGCATCTTGTCTTCGTGAACCAATCGCAGTGGAGCGACTCCTTCGAAGAGATCGTGGAGTTGGCGAATACCGCTGAGTACCTTCTTGACATCCTCGTGGTAGGCCCCATCCCGCAGGTCGACTGGCGAGCCTCGGCCATCGCCCACGGAGCTTTCAATTACGTGGCCCCGCCGTTCTCGCATGAAAAGCTGGCTCGCGAGGTGCACTTGGCATATATCGATGTAATGGACCGCCGAGAAGCACTGCCTTGGGCTCTCCATCCCTGAGGTTTCACTCTTCGCAATGAAGCCTTATCCTCGGCATTCGCAGCCGAACCCGGTTCACCGATCCGCATTAATCCAGGAGGAAGAAATGAAGAGATTCAGCCTTATCCTGTCAATTTTCTTTTTAGCGGTGGTCACCGCTCCCGCCCAACACACCAAAGGTGGAGGGGCCAAGCCGTTCATCCCTGCCCACGGTCCGGGGCGGGCGAAAGTTCCCAATCACCCCGTCGGGAATAATCGCAACTTCAGCGACGCTCCAGGCCACCCCAACGCTCCACACGTCCATCCCGACGGCACGTGGGTTGGACACGACACGGGTCCAAATGATCCGCACTACCACTTGGCCCACCCGTGGGAGCATGGGCACTTCAAGGGGGGCTTTGGACCGAAACACGTTTGGAGATTGACCAGCGGAGGTCCCAGCCGTTTCTGGTTCGGCGGGTTTTACTTTAGCGTGGCTCCCTATGACGTGGGATATTGCAATGATTGGTTGTGGGATAGCGACCAGATCGTAATTTATCAGGACCCTGACCACGTTGGCTGGTACCTGGCCTTTAACGTCCGGCTGGGCACCTACGTTCACGTGATGTATATGGGGAACGGTTAGGGGATTGCACACGGGTGCATGAGTCGCAGGGTTTTTTCGAGAAGCGATCCTCCCGCGGCATTTGCTGAACAAGAACTCTCACCACAGAGGGCATGGAGGATCATAGAGAAGCTCTTCTCTGTGATCCTCTGTGGCCTCCGCAGTCAAAGCTGTACAGTCGAGGCACGATCCCTCAGGGTGTTCACCTAGAGACTGCTCGACGTTCCCGCCGAGCCAGGGGCGCGATTTGCCAATCGGCCCCCTGAATCAAACTCCTTGACAACCTTCCGCCCCTCTTCAACAATGGCCGTTCTCTGGCCGGCGAGGCAATCGATTCTCAACCTGAAAGGCGCAGAATTCGCATTTGCGCCGTGCCACAATCTGCAAAATTCCGGAGGGCAACGATGAAGTCACGCATCCTGTGTTTAGCTGTATGCTGCTTGATCCTGCCGATGGCCGCTCCCGCTCAGCAAGCGCCCTGCACCGTTCAGGACGACGCGGCGTACACCGCGCAGATCAAGAAGGACACTACGGAGTCCTTCTTCACCACCGAACTGGTGGACCACCTTCCGCAAAGCTCCTGTGTGCCGGCGCCCGACACCTACCTTGGCCACATTGTAGGCGCCCCGGACATTCTGGACTACACAAAGCAGATTAATGGTTATATGCGGTTGCTCGAAAGCAAATCGCCTCGCATCAAAGTGTTCTCCCTGGGCGAAAGCGAGGAAGGGCGCGAGATGCTGCTGGTGGTGGTGGCTGATGAAGCAACCATCGCCAACCTTGACCACTATCGCGAGATCACGGCGAAACTGGCGGACCCGCGCGGCCTTTCGGAATCTGACGCGCAGGCGCTGGCGGCGCAAGGCAAGCCGATGTACTGGGTGTGCGGCAGCATTCACTCACCCGAAACCGGCTCACCGGAAATGCTCATGGAGCTCGCTTACCGCCTGGCGGTCGAGGATTCACCCCTCATCGACACGATTCGCGGCAAATCCATCGTCTTGATTACGCCCATTGTGGAGACCGACGGTCACGACCGCTTTGTGGACATCTACCTGCACCGCAAGCACCACCCGGAGGATATTCCCTACCCGCTGACGTGGTGGGGGCACTACGTCTCGCATGACAACAACCGCGACGCCCTCACGCTTTCGCTCGCGCTTTCCCGCAACATGATGAACGGGTTTCTGAACTGGCACGTGACGGTTTTCCACGACCTGCATGAGTCGGAACCCTATCTCTACATTTCCACCGGCACCGGACCTTATAACGCCTGGCTCGATCCCATGGTGACGACCGAGTGGCAGCAGATGGCCTATTACGAAATCGAAGAGCTCACCAAGCGCGGAGTCATCGGCGTGTGGACGCACGGCTTCTATGACGGCTGGGCGCCGAATTACATGTTCTACTTGGCCAACGGACACAACTCCATCGGCCGGTTCTACGAGACATTTGGGAATGAGGGCGCGGATACCATGGAGCGTGAATTGGAGCCGGGTGAAACCAGCCGCGAGTGGTACCGGCCGAATCCACCGCTACCCAAGGTGAAATGGTCTGCGCGGGACAACGCCAACATGGAAGAGAGCGGCGTGCTGCTGGGAATGTACAACCTGGCGATGAACGGCCAGGAATATCTGATGAATTTCTACGCCAAAAGCCGCAGGTCGATCGAGAAGGCGCGGCGCGAGGGGCCGGCCGCATGGGTGTTTCCGGGTGACGAAGCGCGGCCGTTCGAACAAGCCCGTTTACTGAACATGCTGGAAATGCAGGGCATCGAAGTTTCCCGCGCCGAAAAGGCGTTCACGGTGTCGCTGCCGGCGGATAACTCCGCACCCGCGAAGAGCGCAAGCGAAGAAAAACCCAAGGAAGCGACGCCGGAGGAAAAGCCCGCGGGGCAACCCAAAGCACCTGCGCGCAGAGCGGGCGCGAAGGGCCCAGCAACAACATCCGCAGAGAACGCCAAGCCCCCTGCTCCCGAGAAGGCCGGCGACAAGAAGACCATGGATTTCCCGGCCGGAAGCTACGTGATTCGCATGGATCAGCCTTACAGCCGGCTGGCGGACATGCTTCTCGATACGCAGTATTACAGCACGCGGGATCCGCGCTCCTATGACGACACGGGATGGACGATGGGTGCGCTTGCCAACATCAAAACCGTTCGTGTGATGGACACCAGCATCCTCGATGTTCCCATGAGCAAGGTGCAGGGCTCGGTGATGCCTGGAGGGGGCGTGAGTGGCAAGGGCGGGAGCGTTTTCCTGATTGATAACAACGCCTCAAGCGCGCTGGGGGAGTTCCGCTATCGTCTGGCGAGCGCCACCATGGAAGCCGCGGAAGAACCTTTCGAAGCGGCGGGACACAAGTTCGGCCGTGGCGCATTCATTGTC
>JASHTZ010000243.1 GCA_030040295.1 Terriglobia bacterium
CTAGGTATGGACTCGCTTCTCGATTTCAGCTTGGAAGTCACGCTCGAGGGCGAGACGTTGACCGCCGCTGAGATCGCGGAGTTGCTGGCGAAGTCGGACGGGCTTGCGCTGGTCCGAGGGCGGTGGGTGGAAGTTAACCACGAGCGGCTGAGCCGGATGCTCGAACACTACCAAAAGGCCGAGCGAGCCGCCGCCGCGAGTGGCCTCAGCTTCGGTGAAGCCATGCGCATGCTTGCGGGCGCCGATACCGCGGCCGAAGACGGCGGTCGGGATGCCGATTGGGCCCATGTGGTTGCGGGACCCTGGCTGCACGACACGCTGAAGGGCCTTCGCAGCCCTGAAGGATTGGCGGGCGTTGAACCGGGCGCAATGCTGAACGGCGCGTTACGGCCCTACCAACAGGTAGGCGTGCGCTGGCTTTACTTCCTTTCGAAGCTGGGTCTTGGTGCTTGCCTTGCCGATGATATGGGCCTTGGCAAGACCATCCAAGTACTGGCACTCCTGCTGTTGCTGAGAAGCCAGATGAAGGAAACGAATCAGCCCAGCCTGTTGGTAGCCCCCGCCTCACTTCTGGCCAATTGGGCGGCAGAGATCGAACACTTTGCACCGAGCCTGAAGGCGCTCGTGGCTCATCCCTCGGCGATGCCGTCTTCCGAACTCAAGCGTCTGGGGTCTGAGCGGGTGTGCGATGTGGACCTGGTCATTACCAGCTATGGTGCGCTTCTTCGCCTCCCGTGGCTGGCGGACGCGCGCTGGCGCTTGGTCGTGCTCGACGAAGCTCAGGCCATCAAGAACCCCGACGCCAAGCAGACGCGGGCCGCCAAGAAGTTAAATGCCCAAGCGAGATTTGCCCTCACGGGTACGCCGGTCGAGAACCGGTTGAGCGACCTGTGGTCCATTTTCGACTTTCTCAACCCAGGACTGCTGGGATCGTCGAAGGAATTTGCGAACATGGTCAAACAGCTCGCGAACAAGCCCCACAATCCTTACGCTCCGCTCCGAGAGCTGGTGCGACCGTACATTTTGCGGCGGTTGAAGACCGACAAGACGGTCATTGCGGACCTCCCGGACAAGACGGAAGTCAACGCCTTCTGCCAGCTCAGCCGCAAGCAGGCTGCGCTCTACCAGCAGGCGGTGAAAGAACTGGCCAGCCAACTGGAGACCGCCGAGGAGGGCATCCAGCGCAGAGGTGTTGTGCTATCTTTCCTGATGCGTTTCAAGCAGATTTGCAACCACCCGTCGCAGTGGCTGGGCGACGACGAGTGGTCCGAGGAAGACAGCGGCAAGTGGGCCCGGCTGCGCGACATCGCTGAAGTGATCGCGGCCAAACAGGAGAAGGTCCTCGTCTTCACCCAGTTTCGGGAGGTTACCGCACCACTAGCGGCATTCCTGGGATCGGTGTTTGGGCGTCCCGGTTTGGTTCTTCACGGCGGAACTCCGGTGCGAAGCCGTCAGGAGTTGGTGCGGAAGTTCCAGGAAGATGAGGCCGTAGGGTTTTTCGTCCTTTCTCTCAAGGCCGGGGGCGCCGGGTTGAATCTCACCGCCGCCTCCCACGTGGTGCACTTTGATCGGTGGTGGAACCCCGCGGTGGAAAACCAAGCCACGGATCGCGCCTTTCGCATCGGACAGAAGAAAAACGTGCTGGTCCACAAGTTTGTGTGCCGAGGAACGGTCGAAGACAAGATCGACCAACTCGTCGAATCCAAGCGCCAACTTTCCAAGGACTTGCTGGAAGGCGGCGCCGAAGTGCTGCTCCCGGAGATGAAAGACGAGGAGTTGCTCAAACTCGTTGCCCTCGACTTCAATGCCGCTCTAAAGGAAACCTGAGCCATGTATTACGACTATGGGTGGCGGCCCTATGTGAGCGTAGCCGAGCGGCGGCGGAAGGCCCTGCGCGAGATGGAGAAGCTCAAAAAGAAAGGGCATCCGGTTTCGCCGGTCATCCTTGAAGGCCGCACCATCGCCAAGACGTTCTGGGGCAAGGCTTGGTGCGACAATCTGGAGCGCTACAGCGATTTTGCGAACCGGCTGCCGCGCGGTCGCACCTACGTGCGCAACGGCTCGGTGGTGGACCTTCAGGTTAGCGGCGGCGAGGTGAAGGCTTATGTCAGCGGCTCGGAGATTTACCAGGTGGCGGTGAAGGTGACGCCGGTTTCAAAGAAGCGATGGCAGTCCATATGTGCGGACTGCGCTGGCGCAATCGACTCGCTCGTGGAGCTTCTCCAGGGACGGTTCTCCAAGGGCGTCATGGAACGCCTCTGCCGGCAGGGGAGCGGCCTGTTCCCTTCGCCCCAAGAGGTTAAGTTTTCGTGCAGTTGTCCGGACTGGGCATCAATGTGCAAGCATGTGGCAGCGGTACTTTATGGCATTGGTGCACGGTTCGACCAGCAGCCCGAGCTTCTTTTTAAATTGCACAAGGTCGACGAGAAAGCGTTGATTGCTAAGGCGGGTAAGGATCTCCCCTTAGGTGGCAAGAGGTTAGCATCGGAGAGAGCCCTTGATAGCGAGGACCTCGCCGCGATTTTTGGGCTAGAGATGGCTAAAACCACAGATGCCCCGGCCACTTCGCTTGCTCCGGTGGTGAAGGCAGGGCGCACGAAAAAGCAGTCCAAGAAGAAAGGAACGGCAAACGACGATCGACGACCACTGGTTGAATCCTCGTTTGAATAGTGCGAATTAATCTTGTCTGATGCCAGATTTGATTACCCTTTGAGAGGGAGGGAACTGCTGGCTATCGGCCGCGATCCGAGTTTCAGGGGAATAGAAGCCTCATGCCAAGCCGGCGAGCTTCGACCAATGCGGAGCGGGCAGCGTTCTCCAGAATGGAGAGCGTCTCATCCCCTTTTTCGACGCCCCCTTTTTCCACCGCCCTAAGTGCATGATCGCACGATGCGATGATCTTTTCATCAAAGTCCAGAGGGATCGCGTGAATTAGCGACAGCCAGTTCCGGGCAGCCCGAACGCGGTGAGCGAGCGCTTGCTCCAGGGTCAAACCGATGTCTTTGCGACCACTAATTTTCCGATCCAGATTCTCCTTCTGTGAGCTTAGCTCGTTGTAAAGCTGACCCTCGGGACTCGCGTTGATCGCCGCTTTTAAACTATCGATGCGCGATCGGAGTTCAGGAATTTCCTCATCCAACTGCCTCAACCGTTGCGTTTCTCCAGCAAACGACTTCTGGGCTGCGGCAAGTTCCTCCTCTTGAGTTGCAAGGAGTTCCTCAGAATGTTCGTGATAGAGCTTCGCCTCAAGATATTGGGTTAGCAACGCCTTCTTTCGTAGTTCACTCAGTTGCTGGAAGGTGTCGCGAATCTCCTTGAGCCTCTGGAATTGGTCATCGAGTGCTTTCAGGTCACGCTCATATGCAAGAAAGGTCCGGTAGCTTGCGGTCACGTCTGTTACATCGAGTTTGTCGGGCGCTAGTGTCCTGTCCCAGAAATAAATGAACTAAATCGAGGCGTCGGCCATCCAATATGCAGGAGGCTAAGATGCGAACCGGACGCCCCAAACGACCCTTGGTATTGACCGCTGATGAACAGGAACGACTTCAATCCTTGGCCCATCGAGCCCGCAGTCAGCCGCTGCTGGCGCGGCGGGCACGGGTGATCCTGGCCTCCGCCCAGGGTCTGGCCAACCAGATCGTGGCGAAGCAACTGCGCTGCTCGCCCGGCATGGTCAATAAGTGGCGTTCCCGATTCCTGAAGTCGCGCCTGGAAGGACTGTATGA
>JASHTZ010000244.1 GCA_030040295.1 Terriglobia bacterium
AGTCCACCTGGGAATCGAACTTCCAGGGCTCGATGACTCGCTTTGTGGCCAGCATTTTTCCGTCCGCACTCACCACGAATCCCGTGCCGGACTGCGAAAACTGCTCGGCGGCCTTGGTCTTGGGGTCGCTCACCTCGTATACCGTGTAGAGCAGGTAAAGCGCGGGCCTCACTTTTCCGCCCACGGTCTCATTCATGCGGGTTTGGGCCAGATGCTCCTTGGCCATGTTGACGGCCGCGGCAGAAGCAGGGTTTGAGAGTGTGTCCAGAACCGTGTCCGCCGCCATGCGCAGCAGCGGGTTGCCCTGGAAAAAATTTACGGGAACGGTCTCGTTCAAGGGGACGGGAATAACCAACTGCTTGGTGCGTAGGGCAAGCTTTTCGAGAGAGTTCAGCTTCACCTCAATGAAACTCTGGCCGGTGATCTGAACATTGTCCTTGTCCACCATGTCGCGCACGGGCTGCATGGAGGTGAGGTCGGCGAAGACGATTGAGCACTGCAGGGGCGCGGGAAGGTCCACCGGGTCTTTGCTGGAGAGCTTGAACTCCTGGTCAAAGCTGTCGATGTGAACGGGAATGCCGTTCACCGCCACGTTCTGAAAATACATGTGCTCCACCGTCGCGGAACGGTCCACCGGCTTGATGCTGACATAGAGGTTCAGCAGCAGGCGCTCCGTGTTGATGTCCTGGAATGAAAGGTTCTTGTAAACGGCGGGATTGGGAGCGGGCTGGCCGCCTTTTTCCGGAAGATTGTAGATCTTGGCGCCGCGAACCGCGTCAGGCAGTTGCGCCGGCTGGCCGGATTGCCGCGCGAGAACGGGAGCGGCACAGAGAACCGAGAAAAGAATCAGGGCCGAAGCAGGCTTGTGCTGCGGGAAAGGCATCTCGTGGGGACTCCAAGAAATTGGGGTCGTAGGGGCGGTTCGCGAACCGCCCCTATGGCTTGGGGCTGAGGCCCCCACGGGGTCGACCATGAATAGCCGAAGGTGTAAACCTGCGGTTTTTTGTAGAGCGGAAGATCCAACCCTCCAGGGGTTGCCAATACGCGCAAGGTCGGCCCCTTTAGGGGTGGAATATCCTCCCACCTTCGATTCCGTAGGTTTCACCTACAGCTATTCATGGTCTCCCGGTTTGCGGGAGCCGCATTTTCCCAAAAAAAATTGATGTCCTCGCCTACGCTACCCCATCCTGCCAGGGAACCTCGTAAAGCTCCACCGGCTTCTCCTTATTCTTCACCATAATCGGAGCCAGGCGGCGCGCCGGAACTTTGCCGTACAATTGCTGGTAAGTGGATTCTGAAATCAGAATCTGGCCAGCAGCGGCGTTGGAGCACAATCGCGACGAAAGGTTCACTGCATCACCGATGACGGTGTAATCCATGCGCTTGGGGCTGCCGATGTTGCCCGCCGTAACCGGACCGGTGTTCACGCCCACTCCCATGCGCAGGGGTTGCTGGCCGCGGCTTTCCCAATCGGCATTGAGGGCCGCGAGCGCCTTCTGCATTTCCATGGCCGTCTTGGCGGCGCGCAGGGCATCATCCGGCTTGGGAATGGGCGCGCCGTAAACCGCCATGATTCCGTCGCCCAAATACTTGTCCAGCGTTCCCCCGCTCTCAAAGATGATGTCCGTCATCTCTGAAAAATACTCGTTGAGGAGTTCCACCACCGCGTGGGGCTCCATGTGCTCGGACATGCGGGTGAAGCCGCGGATGTCCGAGAACAGGATGGTAACCGTCTGGTTTTCGCCGCCCAGTTGAATCTCATCGGGGTTGGCCAGAATTTTATCCACGATATTGGCGCTCAGGAAGCGACCCAGCGCCTGGCGCTCCACCATGCCGCGGGCCAATTCCTCGTGCGAGCGGGCATTATCGAAGCTGATGGCGGCTTCCGCGGCGATCACGGAAAAGATGCCCAGCTCTTCCTGCGAGAAGGCGTGGGTCTTGCTGAGGCAATCGACGTAAAAGATGCCAAAAACGCGGTCCTTGTAAATCAGCGGCGCGCACATGGCGGAGCGGATGCCGCTGATGCGCAGGCTTTGGCTGGCGGAGAACCGCTCGTCCGTGCCCACGTCGAAAATCAGCAGTGGCACGCGGTCATTCATGAGCTTTTCGGTTACCGTGGTGGAGAGCGCCACGCCGTGTCCCTGGGCCTTCTGAGCTTCGTCCTTGTAGAGCAGCACGGCGGGCTTGAAGCCGCCCCGCTTGTCGTCGCGCAGCATCACGAAGCCGCGCTCCACGTTGTCCATCTGGAAAACCAGCTCCATGACGCGGTGCATGATCTCGTCGGGCGTGAGGACGCTGGAGAGCGTCTTGCCAACGGAAAGGAGCAGTTTCAGCAGGTTGTTTTCCTTTTCCAGTAACTTGACGCGCTCCACCGTGGGTACGGCTACCATGGGGGCCGTAGGCGGGGTGAGGCGCAGCGAGGTGCTGATGTCTTCCGACTCCACCAGGCGCTTGATGTCGGTGGCGGTGCTGTTGCCGGTCTCCAGGTGCAGGTCGGTGGCCCGCGTCTTCTCAAACTTCAGCTCGTACATGCCGATGGCGATGCGGTCATGATCCTTGAGCGTGTGTTCGGAAACCTCTGCGTTGTTCACGAAGGTCTTGTTCATGCTGCCCAGGTCGTGCAGTAGAACCATGTCGCCGGGGAGCGTGGTGATGCGGGCGTGGTGGCGGGAGACGCTGCCGTGGTGAAGCACCAGGTCATTGGTTTCCGCCCTGCCCACGTTAACGGTGGAGGTGCTGATTTCAAAAATCTGGGTTTTGCCCGAAGGATCGGTAATGACGAATCGAGCCATGAGAAGGCTTCCCTTTTATTCCGCAACCACGCGCACGCTGTCGGAAAATTCCGGCTTCACCCCGGGATTCATGGTGACGACGGAGGCGCGCGAATTGCCGGAGTCCACCACCTGAGTGACTTCCAGCACTCCCACGCGCGTGTTGGGGTCCGAGGCCTTGTACACCGCCAACTTCATCCCCTGCTGGATGCCCTGGGCCGAACCCATGTCAATCATCACTGTGGTGCCAT
>JASHTZ010000245.1 GCA_030040295.1 Terriglobia bacterium
TGAGAGCAATTGACATAGGTGGGTTCGGCTGCGGCAGCTCCATTAAAGGGATTGGTTATCAATTGAGGTGGGGGATTGGTTCCGCTCGGGGCTGAGGTTTGGGGCGGGGTTTTTAGCGTAATGATCAGGGGCCAGCTCTCGCAGCTCTCCGTATCATCGTCTCCGCTAAACGTCATAAAGTAGAGGCCCGCGCCCCCGCGCACGACCGTCTTCGGGGTGACTTGCCAGGCAAATCCCAAGCGGGGCTGGATGCCGTTCTTTTGCGAAATCAGGCAGTTGGCCGGAAGCCCGGCGGATGGGCAAGATTCAACCGTGCCGGCGGGCTCCAGTGCAGACGCCGTCGAGGAGATGGCCGGAAGCAAACCATTGGAGCCTACGGCCAGCGCCACTTTTCCGGTGAATTGATTGTTGTCGAGAATGGGATCCGTGTAGAAGGGTGGCTTATCGTGCAGACGGGTCTGGTATTCATAACGCACACCCAGTGTAAGCGTCAGATTCTTCTTGAAACGCCAGTTATCGTTGACGAACCCCGCCCAATTACTGAAATACTTATAGATGTGGGGGATGGGGGTACCTACCTCCGCTTGCGCGTCGTAGCCTAGAAACATGTCAGCCAAGCCGTTCCCGGCGTCGCACCCCAGGGTCGTGGTGCCCGCAGGAGCACCGGGACAGACGGTGGTGCCCGTCGTGGGATGGGCGCGGTCGCGCGTCTCGACGCCACTCCAATCGAAATATCCGGTGGAAATCTGGTTATTGTAAGTCATCAATTTCGTACGCCGGTAGTCGCCGCCCGCCCGAAGGTTGTGAGTGCCCCGAATCATGGTCAGGGTGTCGTTGGCTTCATAGCCGTGCTCCTGCACCACCAGGGGCCGATATTCGCCCGAGCTCAGAGTTACGCCGCCAATGACCAGATCGGGGAATCCCGGGTAGGCGTTGGGAAAGAGAAATTGCTTGATCCCCAGTTGGGTGGCGTAGTCAACATTGCTGGCCTTCAGGTATTGCTGGGGGTCGGTGGAATATCCCCCGCGCAGTTCGTTGATGGTGGTGGGGTTGAAATTGTGAAACCAGCCTAGACTTAAATTCGATCCCCCCAGTTGGGCATTTTCCGCGAAAATCGACGTGTTTCCAATCGAGCCCTGAATGTTGGTGGCCAGCGGTCCATCTCCATAACGCTGGTTGGGGCTGATGGTATAACGCCCAAAGAAGCTATTCTTATCGGACCGGGCGTAATCGATGCGCCCGTTACCTTGGTTGATTCTCTGGATCAGATAGGGGACGTAGTACTCGGTGGCGGTTGGTGGAAGCGGGAGGCCGCCGCTGCTTGTTTGGGCGTTGCCCACAAGGTTAGCCGTCGGAATAAAGGGAATGATGTTGTTCGAAATCGAGGTCCACAGGGTCTGGGGAACTATGTTGTTGGGGAAAGGCTGGATGGTCGTCTGGCCGGCCTGAAGGATGGGATTGAAGATCACGTCTCCGGCAGGGAAAGTTCCCTGCATCATGGCGGCCGTCGGAACGTTCTCCGTCGTAGGGTCGGCGTAAACCATGCGCGTACCATCGAAGCTGGCGAAATAGAAAAGCTTGTCTTTCTTGATCGGACCTCCGATGGTGCCCCCGAACTGGTTGCGTTTCAGATCGTTCTTAAGATGTGGACCCGAGTACTCCCACTGCGCGGCGTCAAAAGCCACGTTGCGCACAAAGTAAAAAAGATCGCCGTGGATTTGGTTGGTGCCGCTCTTGGTGACGACATCGACTTGCACCATGCTGCGGCCATACTCCGCAGAAAAATCGGTGGTTTGAACCTTGAACTCCTGGATGGCATCGACGGAGATGGGAATGTTGGCGCCGCCAAACTCTCGCTCGTTGTTTTCGATTCCATCCAGTTGAAAGAAGGTCCAGGCGCCGCTTTGGCCGTTCATGTCATAACCGGGCAACAAGTTGCGCTCCAGTCCCGCCGTTATGGGGGCGCTGTTACCACCTCCTGTTCCAAAGGCGTTGCTGTGCTCGCCGGTGATGGAGCCCGCTGTGAGTTCCTGCAGTTGAGTGAAAAAGCGGCCATTGAGAGGCAGGTCCGTGACTTGTTGGCTCTGCACGACGGTGCCCACGCTGGCGTCAGAAGTTTGCAAGAGTGGCATCGATCCCCCGGCGACCGTTACCTCCTGCTTTGTTGTGCCCACCGCCAATTGGAAATCCACCTTGGCCTGTTGGTCAACGTTCAGTTGGATATTCTCGACCCGCTTGGTTTCGAATCCGCTCTTGGTCGCCTCAACGTTGTATGTGCCCGGAATCAGATCGGGGATGAAATACTCCCCGGAGCCTGTGGTGACGGATGATTTCTGAACGCCTGTGGCGGTATTGGTTACAAGCACCTGAACTTCGGGAACAACTGCACCGCTGGCATCCTGAACGGTGCCACTCAAGGTGGCTCTACCCATGGCGTTTTGCCCGAGCGCAGCCGCGCCGAATGCTAAACACAATACTGTCGTCCCCACCGCGATCGATAGCAGTTTCATCGGATCTCTCCTGAATATTTCCTGATTTTTCCGACGCAGGCTTTCAATCCCGTGCTACGTTGGGGATACGGAACTCCCGTGGCACGGGCGCAAGGTGCAAGAGTTTCTGTTTCAGCCTCTAACCCACATTAGATATCTGATATCTGACGCTAAACCTACGGCTGATTCCCTAGCGTGTCAAGACCTTTTTCCACATACTCCATCGGTTG
>JASHTZ010000246.1 GCA_030040295.1 Terriglobia bacterium
ACCGGGGTCGGGTTCGATTCACAATTTTTCATGTCCGGGAATCCCAACGTGGGATTTTGATTCCGGCTACGGGGAGTGAAGGATGGGCAACCATGAAGTCCGGCAAAAAGTCCGGCGAATAGCCGTATGGGCACTAGCCGTATCCTGCCTGAGTTGCGGAGGAGGCGCAAGTGTCGCATACAAGGAGGGTCACAGGGCCGAGGAACGGAAGGATTGGGACACGGCTTTGGTGGACTACGAAAAGGCCAAGGCTGCGGATCCCGCCAACTCCCTGTATATCCTCCATGAGCAGAACGCCCGGACTCATGCCAGCTTGCTTCACCTTAAGAATGGACGGATGTTGCTGAAACAGGATCGGCCCGATCAGGCTGCAGGCGAGTTGCAGAAAGCGGCGCGCATTGACCCCGCCAACATAGCCGCCCAGCAGGAACTCGACGCCCTTCTGACCAAGCAAGCGGAGGCCAAGAAAGCTCATACCGAGGCCATTCAGAAAGCTTTGCAGGCCGGTGAACAAGAGAACCAAGCCGGGATCATCAAGTTAAAACCCCTCTCGGAGGCGCCAATCGTTCACTTTCACTTCAGCGGGGACAGCAAACAGGTCTTTACGACCCTGGCCAAGCTGGCGGGGATCAATGTGGCCTTCACCGCGGACTTCAGGCCCGCGAATCTCAGCGAGGACCTCGTGAACATCAAGCTGGAAGATGCCCTGAACCTTGTCGCCATGCAAACCCGGTCTTTCTGGAAGGCGGTGACGCCCAATACCATTCTCGTGGTCCCCGACACCAACCCCAACCGTCAGCTCTACGATACCCAGGTGGTGAAGGCGATTTATCTGACCAATCCTCTGCCGGCGGCGGACCGCACGGCCATTACTACGGCCCTCAAGACCGTTTTGAGATTGCAATGGGTGGTGGATAATCCCGACGCCAACGCCATCATCATTCGCGACACGCCGGCAAAGGTGGAGGAAGCGGAACAACTGATTCGGAAATTGGACCGGGGCAAGGCCGAGATCCTGATTGACATTGATATCGTAGAGGCTGACCGCGACCGGATTCGCGACTTGGGCTTGAGCCCGGCCACCGTCAATACCTCCAGTGGCACAATTACACCGGGAATCGAGGGGGGTGCAGTCTTTGCGCCGACTACGACAGTTTCGGGCACGACGACGACCGCAAGTCAGGTCGCAATCAACACCTTGGGTTTGTCGGATTATGCCGTGGCGCTTCCCGGAGCGACCGCCGAGGCTATTCTGAGCGATAACAAGACGCGCATCTTGCAGAGCCCGGAAATCCGCGTGACGGACGGACAAGAGGCCAAACTGAAAATCGGTAGCCGGGTTCCCTACGCCCAGGGAAGCTTTTTGCCATCCCTCGGGTCGACCACCACGAGTTCCTCGGGTTCGGTGGGATTACTTGCCAGCACACAGTTTCAATACCAGGACATTGGGGTGAACCTTGACCTCACGCCCCATCTGCTTGCCGATGGGGAGGTGGCCGTTCACGCCAAAATCGAGATCATGTCTTTGGGCGCGGACATCACGGTGGGCGGCCTGAGCGAGCCCACTTTCGGGCAACGTTCGATCGAGGACGATTTCCGCTTGGAGGAAGGCGAGGTGAATCTGTTGGGCGGCCTCATTCAAAGTACCTTGACCAATGACGTTCAGGGCGTTCCCGGGCTGGGTGATATTCCGCTTTTCCGCTACCTATTCTCTCAGGAAGCGCATGAGGTGAATGACCAGGAAGTGCTGGTGATGGTGACGCCGCGGGTGATCCGACTGCCCGAACCGGCGACCTCCGAGGGCGCTGCTGCTGTTTCCACGGGAGGTGGCGGCGAGGAACCCGCCGGCATGGGCATGGAGGGCCAACGCCCCTTCGGGCTTCCCACGCCGCAGAATCCCCAGGCTCCCCCTCCTCGATGATGGAAAGGAAGATGACAAAGCAACGCCATCAATTCTCGGACCAAGCGTTCATGCTGATCGAGCTGATCGCGGCGATCACTATTCTCCTAGTGTTGACCACGCTCTGCCTGCCACTGGCCCGCAACCAGATTATCCGGGGGCGGGAGACGGAGCTTCATGAAGACTTGCGCATGATGCGCGAGGCGATTGATCGATATAAGGCGTATTCTGACCAAGGGATGATTCCTGTCAAAATTGATGGCTTTGGCTACCCTCCCGATCTCCAAACCTTGGTTGACGGCGTGCCGGTGAAAGGGTCGGCAAAAGGGAAATACAAGTTCCTTCGCAAGATTCCCGTCGATCCCATGACCGGAAGTGCCGACTGGGGCCTGCGCTCCATGCAGGATGACGCCAATTCCAAGTCCTGGGGAGGCGAAAACGTTTTCGATGTCTACTCGAAAAGCACGGGAACGGCTTTGGATGGGACAATGTATGCGGATTGGTAATGCTCGGGAAATTCAAGACTCGAAAATCGAAGCGCGAAATTCGAGATCCGCCGCCAGCGGATTTACTCTGATTGAGCTGATGGTGGTGCTCGTTTTGATCCTGATTCTGGCGAGCTTCGCCATGCCCATGTATCACGTTGCTGTGGTCCATGCCCGCGAAGCGGTTTTGCGCGATGACTTGTTCACCATGCGCAAGCTCATCGACCAATACACCATCGACAAGAAACAGCCTCCCACCTCTCTGGATGACTTGGTGGACTCCGGATATCTGCGCGGCGGGCTGCCGGTGGACCCCATGACGGAATCAAACGAAACGTGGAGAGCTGATATCGAAGATGTTCCCATCAGCGCTGACCAATCCACCAGCGGTGTTGTGGACGTGCATAGCGGGTCGGATGACACGTCCCTGGATGGTTCGGCATACAGCAGTTGGTAAGAGGTGAAGGCCAACGAATTGCGAGCGTAGAACTCAGACCTGAATTTTTTCCTTTGGCCCTTGCCGTTTACGCATTTTTCTATGGCCGAGTTTGTTTGCAAAATCGGGACGGATGCCGGGCGCGTGATGACGCAGACCGAAGAGGCTCGCTCGGAGGACGAACTCCGCCAGCGGCTGCGGGCGCAAGGATATTTGATTTTTTCCATCCGCGCAAAAGACCTGTTGAGCTTTCAGGGCAAGACGGCGCGCCCGGGGAAAATTCCTCCGGATGAATTCCTGATTTTCAACCAGCAGTTTCTCACCCTTTCCAAGTCCGGCTTGCCCTTGCAGAAATCGCTGGACATGCTGGCGCACCAGACCCGCAGCCCCGCGCTGCGCCTGGCCATTGAGGGGGTGCGTGACAAGGTGCGGGCCGGCGCCTTGCTTTCCGAGGCGTTTGAATCCACCGGCAGTTTTCCCAAGATTTACTGTGCCACCGTGCGGGCAGGAGAGCGCAGCGGCAGCCTGGACAAAGTGCTGACCCAGTTCCTGAGTTACCAGAAGCAGTCGCGGGGCTTCCGCAAGAAATTCATTTCCGCCTTAATCTATCCCGCCATATTGCTGATCGTGTTGGGCATTCTGGTGACGCTGGTCGTAACTTTCATCGTCCCGCAGTTTGCCAAGCTTTACGCGGATATGGACGTGGCGCTGCCCACCATCACCACCTTCACCATTTCCGTTGCCATGAAGATAAAGCACTACTCTTTGCTCATCTTCCTGGTGATCGGCGGCGTGGTGCTGCTCTTGAGGACGGCATCGCGCTCGGCCAAGGCTCGGTTGGCGTGGGAACGCTTGAAATACAAGCTGCCGCTGGCGGGCGGCTTGCTGCTGAAGTTTTCCGCGGCAGAGTTTGCGCGCACTCTGGCCGTGCTCTTGCAGGGCGGCAC
>JASHTZ010000247.1 GCA_030040295.1 Terriglobia bacterium
TAGGGCCGGCCGCTCAGGTCAATGGCGGCGATCCCGAGGGTTTCATCCATGGGCATCAGAAAATACCCCGCGCGATTGATTCCTTTCTTTGATCCCAGCGCCTCGCGCACGAGCTGGCCGAGAACGATGCCTACATCCTCCACCGTGTGGTGTTGATCGACGTCCAGGTCGCCGTGGGCTTCGAGTGCAAGGTCGAAGCCGCCGTGCCGCGTGAAGAGCTCCAGCATGTGATCTAGAAAATGGATGCCGGTGGAAATCCTGTACACGCCGCGGCCATCCAAATTGAGGCGCGCGCGGATATCGGTTTCCGCGGTCTTGCGTTGTATGCTGGCGGTGCGGGCTTTCATGCGAACCATCCTGCGGAAGGGTAGGACACCATGTTTTTCCAGGCCCGCGCGCCGTTCG
The DNA here is from genome assembly GCA_030040295.1 of Terriglobia bacterium. GTDB lineage: Bacteria > Acidobacteriota > Terriglobia > UBA7540 > UBA7540 > Bog-366. Next base: position 406 of record JASHTZ010000247.1, read on the forward strand.
GAGTCTGAATCAGGTGCTTCAAGCGTTCGAGTTCTGACATCAGGCGGCGCGTCTGCATCTGCGAGCCGACGGTGAATCGCAGGTAACCCTTCAGGTGCGGGTCATAGCTCCAATCGCGGACAAGAATTTTCTTTTCACGAAGCAGTCGCGCGATTTCCGAGGCGCGCTCACCCACACGCGTCAGAACGAAATTCGCGGAACTCGGGACGTAGGGAATTTTATGCGCTTCGAGCCAACGACACAACCCCGCGCGATTCGCGCGAATGGTCCGCGCATACTCGCGCACCTGTGCGTCGTAGCGGATGGCAATGCAAGCGGACATCAGGGCGAGCGAATTTACGGCAAACGGATTTTGCCCGCGCTGGAGCGGTTCTATGAGCTGGGGGCTGGCGAACAGGCATCCCATGCGCAGCGCCGCAAGCCCGAAGGCTTTCGAAAAAGTGCGAGTGACAATCAGATTCGGGTAGCGGCGAATCCACGGCAGGATGGTTTGGCCCGAGAAATCCTGATATGCCTCATCGACCAGCACAACCGTTTGCGGCGCGGCTACCAGAATTAATTTCAGGGCGGACTTGGGAATTTGTGTGCCCGTGGGATTGTTGGGATTGGCCAGCGCCACCCAGCGCACGCGTTCCTTCTTGAGCGTAGAGACAAAATCGTCCGCCGGCAAGCGGAAGCGCTCGTCGTAGCGAAGGCGCAGAGTCTTTCCGCCCGCCACATTGTGGAAGAATTCGTAGACGGGAAAAGTGGGCGCGGGCACCAGCAGCGTGTCTCCGGGATCGACAAATGTATCGCAAACCGTCTTGATGGCGTCGTCGGTGCCGTTGGCGAGAACCATTTCCTCCGGTTTGACTCGAAAATACGCAGCGAGGGTGCGGCGGCCTTCATCATACTCAGGGTAGCGCGTCATCATTTCCGGGTTCAAAGCGCGCTGCAACGCACGGATAACCTGCGGCGGGCAGCCCACAGTGTTTTCGTTGAAATCCAGCCGCATATTGCCGCCGCGGCCCTCCTGCGGCGGGCGATACTTTTTCAGATTTTCGATTGCTGGTCGAGGCTTGATCATTGAAAACCCTAATTACAACCTTCACCACAGAGGGCGCAGAGGTTCACCTAAAACGATCCTCTGTGGCTTTCTGCGTTCACCGTGGTGCAGTCTTTTCTCGGACTAATCGGGACCTATAGCTTCTTCTGGTCCGGGGTTTCACCGAAGCGTGTCAGCACAGAGTATGCGTGCGCTTTCAGCCCCTCTGTCTTCGCCATAGTGACGATGCTCTTCTTGAGCCCCGCCAATCCCCGCGAGCTGAGGCGCTGCACGGAGATGGATTTCACAAAATCCGCCGCGCTCAGGCCGCCGCGCACGCGCGCTGAGCCTCCAGTGGGAAGGATGTGGTTCGTCCCCGAGGCGTAATCTCCCGCCGCGACCGGGCTGTAGGCGCCGAGAAAGATCGAGCCGGCGGATTGCACCTGCGCAAGCAAGGAAGTTGCACCCTCGAAGAGCGTCAAGTGCTCGGGCGCCAAGCGATTGACGAGTTCCGCCGCTTCCGTCAGATTCCGCGTGAGGATGATGGCACCTTGCGCGGAGAGCGACTGGCCGGCGACCGGCAAATCCAATCGCGCCACGATTCCGTGCGCAGCAGCTTGCACCTGAAGCGCCAAGCGAAAGGAGGGAGTGATAAAGATGGCCACGGCGTCCGGATCGTGCTCCGCCTGCGCAACCAGGTCTGCGGCAATCCACTCTGGGTTGCCGCGCCCCCCCACCAGCACCAGCTCCGAGGGCCCGGCGATGAAGTCGATGCCGCAATCGCCTGCCACAACTTTTTTGGCTGCGGCCACGTAGCGATTGCCAGGGCCCACGATTTTGTCAACGCGAGGGACGGATTCGGTTCCGTACGCGAATGCGGCCACGGCTTGCGCGCCGCCCAGACGGTAGATTTTCCTAATGCCCAGCAGATCCGCGGCGACGAGGACAGCGGGCGCCGGCCGGGGTGACGTGACTATCACTTCGCGCACGCCGGCTTCCTGAGCAGGAATAACGCTCATCAATACGGTGGAGGGCAAAGGAAATCGCCCGCCGGGAACATAGCACGCCACGCGCTCAAGCGGCCGATGGATTTGGCCGACGCTCACCCCGGGCCGCGTTTGACAAGTCCAGACACACGGCATTTGGTGCCGTGCGGCCTTGCGGATATTTGCCGCCGCATATCGCGCCGCAGGAACAAAATCGGGT
>JASHTZ010000248.1 GCA_030040295.1 Terriglobia bacterium
TGGGCCGTGCAGTTTCACCCCGAAAAGTCAGGTGAAGTTGGTTTGAAGGTTTTAAACAATTTTCTAAAGATTTAGAACGTCATTTGTCCCTGCTCCCCGGCCTTTCCTTCCTCTTTCGTTGGCCGGTCTATAAGAAGCCGCCACGGGCAATTGACAAAGGGTGACAAAGGACAAATCCGTCGTTTATGTTCGCCAAAAGAATCATTCCCTGCCTCGACTGCAAAGATGGCCGCGTGGTGAAGGGAATCCACTTTGTGAATCTGCGCGACGCGGGCGATCCGGGCAAACTGGCGGAAATGTACAACCGTGAAGGGGCGGACGAGCTTGTGATGCTCGACATTTCCGCTTCGCGCGAAGGCCGCGCGACACTGATGGAAACTGTGCGCCGCGTGGCTCGCCGGCTTTTCATTCCGCTCACGGTGGGTGGCGGAGTGCGCACACTTGATGATGCGCGGCGGCTGCTGTCAACCGGAGCCGACAAGGTCGCGGTCAACACCGCCGCGGTGGAAACTCCTGAAGTCGTCAGGGACATTGCTGAAAATTATGGTCGCCAGGCAATTGTGGTGGCGATCGATGCGCGCAGGGTGAAAGAAAGTGGCACGGCCTTCCCGCCCGCGCCACGACAGACAAACCCTGCGGCTCAATGGGAAGTAGTGACCTACGGGGGAACCAAGCCTACCGGCCTCGATGCGCTCGATTGGGCACACCGCGTCGAAGATCTCGGTGCGGGCGAGATCCTGCTGACCTCCATGGACGCTGACGGCACGCTGTCGGGTTTTGACTGCGAATTGACCGCCGCCATCGCCCGTGCCCTGCACATTCCCGTCATCGCCTCGGGAGGAGCCGGCAATGCGAAGCACTTCGTGGAAGTCTTCCAGGAGGGTTGCGCGGACGCAGCGCTCGCAGCATCGATCTTCCATTATGAGACGCACACGATTCAAAGCTTGAAGGAGTATCTGCAATCGCAAGGCGTTCCCGTAAGAACTTCGTTCACAGTTCAGAATTTATAATTCATCATTTTCTATGATCATTCCCTGCATCGATTTAATGGAACACAAAGTCGTTCAGCTTGTTCAAGGAAAAAAGAAGTTCCTGGAGATGCCGGACCCCCTAGCAGTGCTTGCAAAATTCGCAGTTTACCCCGAACTTCAAGTCATCGACCTGGATGCGGCGATGGGCAAGGCGCAGAACAATGCGGAAATCGTGCGCGATTTGTGCCGCCGCAAGCCCTGCCGCGTGGGCGGGGGCATTCGAAGCACCGCTCGAGCACAAACCGTCGTCGCAGATGGGGCACTGAAAGCAATTGTTGGCAGCAGCGCGTTCACGTCGAAGGGAGTCCATCACAAGTTCCTGCGCGAGCTCGCCGCGGCCGTGCCGCGCGAGAAAATTCTGATTGCTGTGGACTCCTTCGCAGGTCAAGTGGCAATTCACGGTTGGAAGGAAACACTGCCGATTACCTGCGTGCAGGCGCTGCCCGAGCTCGAACCCTACTGTTCGGGATTTCTTTGTACCTACATTGATGGTGAAGGAAGGCTGCAGGGAACGAACATTGATTGGTTTCGCAGCCTTCGCGCCGCGACCCAGCTTCCCATCACCGCGGCGGGAGGAATTACCACTGATGCGGAAATCGCTGCGCTCGAAAATCTGGGCATGGACGCTGCGCTTGGAATGTCCATCTACCGAAAGGTCTTTCCGGAATTCTTCGCCGACCGCCAGCCCGGCCTAGCCGAATCGTAAGCCCCTGTTTCGGCAAGTCCCTCTAATGCTCATTTCGCCGGAGTGGCTTTCGAACGATCGCCTGTGGGCGGCGCATGGTCCTCGCTAGCGGACGGCCCCGACGTTTGTCACAGGCGGAAGCTTATGGTCAACCGTTCAGCGTCCAACCCTGGCGATACGACCGCTTCAAATATTCGTTCGCCTCAGGGGCGTTGGTGATTCGACCTTCAGCCGAGTCATACTCAAGCTTCTTTCCCGCGCGATGCGCAACGAGCCCGAGAAGCATCTGCTCAATCATCAAGCCGGAGTAATCAAAATCGCAGTGTGTCTTGCTGCTCGTCCCATTTACCACGCCGTCGTATTGGCCCTTGCAGGCGGCGATCCATTCCAACTGAAACGCGTCGGGGGTAAGGGGATGGCCGGTCTTCTCGGCATCGAGAATCAAATCAACTTCTGGATTAGGCAATCCAAGTGCCGCGGGCAATCCATTCGCGCAGATCTGAACCGCCGGAAATCCGCCCGCGCCCGGCTGGGCATTCGGGAAGGCGGTGAAGCCTGCGGGCAGTGGACGAGACGCCGAGGACGGCCTCGGGGCAGCGGGCCTCTGCGAAGCAGGGTGTTGGGTCGGTGTGCCCGTTCCATTCACGAATGGAAGCAACTGGTCGCTTGAGCGAGGATGGTAATACGTCAGATCGCCGTCGTCATTGTTTGGAACGATGGCGCGGCTCATGAAGTCACACACGATGCTGCCTTTTGTTCCAATGAAGATCGCGCCGTTGCCCATTTTTTCGACATCGATATAACTCTGGGGGGCGAGCGGCTTTAACCCACCCTGATACCATACCAATTCGATCGGCCCGCGCCATTGATTCGCGGGGTGAGTGAAATGCGCCTTCAACTTCACCGGGCAAATGTCCGGATTGTAAGGATCGCTGACCTCCTGATCAATTTCAATCGTGCTCGGGGCACCGGCGTCGACGGCGTTCCAAACAAGGTCCATGGTGTGCGCGCCCATGTCGCCCATCTGCCCAACGCCGAAGTCACGATACATGTTCCAAAAAAGGCAATTCAAGCCATTCGAACCGCCGAAATACTGTGGGCTGTAGGGATGGTCCGGCGAGGGACCAATCCACTGTGCGAAGTGCAGAACGGATGGAGGCGAGCCCTCGCCCGCGGGATATCCCGGCCGCGGCAATTGGCGGCTATCCCAACTATGGACAATTTTCAGATCGCCAATCGCGCCGTCCAGAATCAATTCTCGCACACGTTGGAAGTTCGGATATGCGTGCCGCTGCGTTCCGTGCTGCGTCGCGAGCCGGGATCTTCGCTTCAAGTAGTTGGCGCGCACGACGCGAGCCTCTTCCACCGTAATTCCCAGCGGCTTTTCGCAAAAGACGTGGAGGTCGCGGTTCAACGCCCAATTGGCGATGAATGCGTGATGATGATCCGCCGTGCAAATCACCACTGCTTCAATGTCCTTCTGCTCCAGGCATCGCCTCCAGTCGTAGTAGGTCTTGGCATTGGGGAAAATCCTGAGCGCCTCCTGCGTTCGCAGATCATTCACGTCGCAGAGGGCTACAACGTTTTCGCGAATGATCGAACGATAATGCGCAGTGCCGCGGCCCCAAACTCCCATGAGCGCAATATTGAGTTTGTCGCTGGGGGCATTCCCAGCGCGCATCGAGCCGCTCTTCAGAAGGGTAAGTCCTGTGGCTGTTGAAGCAATGGATTTAAGAGCTTCGCGCCGTCGCATTGATGAGTCCTTTCCCTGTATGAATTCGGTGCGAGAGGTAAGATACGCCGGGGAGTTTTTGAAGGCAAGCTTGGCGCCATTCACTCGACATAAATCCGCGGCACGCGCTTGCCGATGGAACAAAGGACCTCGTAAGGGACGGTGTCCAGCAGTTTGGCGATTTCGACGGCGGTAATGGAACTGCTTTCTGCCTCGCCAATCAGGATGATCTCATCGCCGATGTCAGTCCCGGGGATGTCGGTGACGTCGAGGAGGGAAAGATCCATGCTGATGCTGCCCACGATGCGAGCTCGCCGCCCGCGCACGAGGGCGTATCCGCGGTTGGAGAGCGCATGGTTCAAGCCGTCGGCGTAGCCCACTGGCACTGTGGCGATGCGCGAGGGCCGGCGCGTGTGGAATGCCGCACCGTAACCGAGCGGCCTGCCACTGGCGACGTCCTTCATGTAAACGATGCGTGATTTGAAGGTGAGGACCGGATCGAGTTCTGGCACCCTGGGCAATTCCTGCCCGGGCGGCACAATCAACGGCAGGCAATAGCCATAAAGAAGCGCGCCCACGCGAACGAGGTTTTCGGGAAACTTTCTTCCCGTCATCAGAGCAGCGCTGTTGGAGACATGAATCCATTCCGGTTCCACTTGCAAGCCCTGTACCTGCGCAAGCGCCACAGCAAACCGCTCACCCTGCTCATCGGTCTGCGAGGCCACCAAATCCTCCGCCGAGGCGAGGTGCGTAAAGAGGCCCCTCATTTGCAGCCCCTCGAGCTCCCGATAATGATTCACAAAAGCGGCAACGCGGTCGAGCGGCAGGCCCAACCGGCCCAGCCCCGTATCAACCTTCAAATGGAATTCAATGGGCCGGCCATAGTGGCGGGCGCATTCTGCGTAAGTGTCGAGCCGCGTTGTAGAGGAGATCGACGGTGTCAGGCGATACTCGATCAGATGCGCGGGGTCGCTCATGTAAAGGCCGCCGAGCAGAAGCACAGGCTGCTGGATTCCCGCCGCGCGCAATTCCAGCGCCTCCTCGACGGTCGCCACGCCGAACCAGTCCACATGGCAGTCGGCGAGGCACTTCGCGACGGGAACGGCGCCGTGGCCGTAGGCGTCGGCCTTGATAACCGCCATCACTTTGCGTTTTCCGGCGAGCTCGCGAACTCGCTGGAAATTGCGGCGCAGCTTGGAGAGAGAGATTTCGACCCAGGTTGGGCGCAGAAGTTTATCGGTAGGTGGATTCACAAGTTTTATTCAGCCCAAGAATCTTCACTCGTAGGACTCGTCGCTGTCATGAATCTTGTTTTCGAACTTCGCGTAAGGTCGCAGAAAAACCACGGGCACTTCGCCCGTGGGGCCGTTGCGTTGTTTGCCGATGATCAGGTGGGTCTCGTATCCGCCATGGACGAATTCCCCCTCACCATCCTCCTCCGCGGCTTTCATCTTTTCGCGGAAGATGAAGATGACGACGTCGGCGTCCTGCTCGATCGACCCGGACTCGCGCAAATCGGAAAGCTGCGGGCGCTGGCCGGGCCGCTGTTCCGGCGCGCGGCTCAACTGCGAGAGCGCCACGACGGGAACCTTCAGCTCCTTGGCGATGCTCTTGAGGCTGCGCGAAATGTAACTGACCTCCTGTGTGCGATTCTCAAACCGCCCCTGGCCCGAGATGAGCTGGAGATAATCGACAATCAATAAATCCAGCCCCTTTTCCGCCTTCAATCGCCGGGCTTTGGCGCGAATCTGCATGATGCTGAGCGCCGGTGTGTCCTCAATGTAGAGCGGCGCTTCGGAAAGCCTACCCAGCGCGGGCGTCATGCGGTTCCAATCCTCTTTGCTGGAGAACCCGGTGCGAAGTTTGTGGCTGTCAATTCGAGCTTCGGAGCACAGCAGGCGAATGACTAGCGACTCTTTACTCATTTCGAGCGAAAACATTCCCACGACTTTGCGATTCTGGATGGCGGCGTGGGCGCCGATATTGAGCGCCAGGGCGGTTTTGCCCAGTGAAGGACGCGCGGCGATCACAATCAATTCCCCCGCCTGCAAGCCGGAGGTCATGTTGTCGAGATCCTCAAGCCCGGTCTCGACGCCCGTGACGCGCTGGCCGCGGTCGAACAATACATCGATCTTGCCGAAGCTCGACTTGACGATGTCACGAACGTTGGAGAAGCCCGACTGCACACGCTGCTCGGCAATCTCAAAAATCTGGCTTTGCGCAAGGTCGATGAGCGTCTCGGGATCGTCATTGCCCTCCAGGCACCTCGAAAGAACGTTGTGCGAGGCGTTGATGATGCGCCGAATCGTGGACTTTTCCTTGACGATCCGGCAGTACTCCCCCATGGCCGCCGTGGTACCGATGGGAATTCCGTCGCTAAGCGCGGAGAGGTAAGCGGCGCCCCCGGCTTTCTCCAGCAAGCCGTCCTTGGCCAGTTCTTCGGAGAGGGTCACCAAATCAATGGTGCGATTCCTCTCCGAGAGTCCGGTCATCTTCTCGAAAGTCAGTCGGTGCGCCTCGGAGAAAAAATCTTCCTTGGTCAGCAGTTCGAGGGCGGAATTGAGGGCGCCGTTGTCGAGGAGAATCGACCCCAGGAGGGCACGTTCGGCCTCCAGGTTGTGGGGAACAGACCGGTCGCTGGCAGTGGCAGTTGGCAAGACAGCTCCCAAGGGGGGAGTTCAACCCCCATAAATCTTACACTAAATCCGGCGCTACCGCCGAGGGGCTCCCGGTTTTGAATGTGAAGTGTGCCATGTCTGGAAGATTGTGCCTAGAGCCGCACGCACTTGCTTGTGGATAATACTGTGCAAGGAGCCGAAAAATCTGTGAAGAAGTCAGAGGGTCCTGTGGATTTTCTCAGCGCCTGACGTTCTCCGTTCGGGTGGAAAAAGCAGAGTAAAAAAAATTCACGAACTCTTCGCCTCGGTGGCGGGGGCGGGCTCGGAAGAATCTGAAGCGCCTTCGGCCGCTTTGGGAGCTTCCCCGGGACCGGCAGGGGCTTCAGCGCCGGCTTTGGCATGGGCTTCGGCTGCTGCCTGGATCTTGGCTTTCGATTCCTCGTCCGGCTCCACAACCACCTTTACCGTGGCGATCACTTCACGATGGAGTTTAACGGGGATGCTGTATTCGCCCAGAACTTTGATGGGCGAGCCAAGGCTGATCTTGCGCTTATCAATGTGATAGCCCTGGCCGAGAAGTTTTTCGGCAACGTCACCCGAGGTGACGGAGCCAAAAAGATTGCCTTTTTCGCCGGTTTTGCGAATCAAGGTAACACTCGCGCCCGCCAGAAGTGTGGCAAGGTCAGCGGCGTCAGCCTTTTCCTTCGCTTCCAGCTTGAGGAAGCGCACGCGCTGCTGCTCCACCCATTTTTTGTTCTGAGGCGTGGCTGCCAACGCCAGCTTCTTGGGCAGCAGGTAGTTGCGTCCGTAACCATCGGCCACTTTAACCAGTTGGCCGCGGCTTCCAAGTTTATCAATAGTTTCAAGAAGGATAACTTCCATATTAGAACTCCTGTAAACAGAATACGGTTACAGGAAACGGGTCACGGGCAATCCTCGCAGAGCGTCGGTCACCGTGTCCCGAATCCCGTATTCCTTGACTTGATCTCTTAACCGCCAACCGCGAACGGCAGCAAGGCGATGTTCCGCGCGCGTTTAATGGCTTCGGTCAGCGCGCGCTGGTGCGTGGAGCAGGTGCCCGTGAGGCGGCGCGGCAGAATCTTGCCACGCTCCGCAACGAATTCGCCCATCATGCGAGCGTCCTTGTAATCGATGACGTCGATTTTCTCCGAACAGAATTTGCACACCTTGCGCCGGCGGAAGTATTGTTTGCGCCCGCCGCCTGAGCCTCCGGGTGGACCTTCTCGCCGGGCCGGCCGGTCGCCAGGGGGCGGGCCTTCCTTGGGACTTGGCATAATCGTTTGCTCCTTTATACCTGCGCGTTCTCCACGGGAAGAGCAGGCGCGGCGGGCGCAGGAGCGGGTTTGCTCTTGCGGCGTTTGGCCTCCTGCTTGGCCCGCAGAGCCTTGAATTTCTCCGCGCGCTGAAGAATCTCATCCGTGCAGATGGTGAGGTGCTTGATCACCGTATCGGTCACCTTCAGGCGGCGCTCAAATTCCTTCACCGTGTCTCCCGTGCCCTGCACGTAGAAAAGAACATAAAAACCCTCGCGCTGCTTGTGGACGCGGTAAGCGAGCCGGCGGCGGCCCATTTTTTCTACTTTCTCCACCTTGCCGCCCGCACCCGCCACCACACCTTCCATTTGCGCGATGAGTTTTTGAACATCGTCGTCCGCCACGTCGGGCCGGACGATAAAGATCATTTCGTAATTACGCATGTGACCTCACAACTCCTGAACCTTGCGATTAAAGCGATTCATTGCCCTTTGCACACCTTCCGAAAGAATTACACGCACCGCTTCCGGGACGAGCTCGAGCATTTCCTCCACCGGCTTCTCATCCGGGGGTCGAAACGGCTGGAGAAGGTAGGAAACGTAGTCCTCCACTCCACTTTCTGGCCGAACGCCCAACCGAAGGCGGGGGAAATCCGCCGTCTCAAGAGCGCCGATGATGGACTTCATCCCGTTATGCCCCCCGGCGCTGCCGCGGGGCCGGATGCGCAACATCCCCAGCGGCAAGTCGATCTCATCCACCAGCACCAGCAATTCCCGCGGCGTCAAATCGTAATTGCGAAGCAGCCGCGCCACAGCCAGTCCGCTCAGGTTCATGTAGGTTTGCGGCTTGGCCAGCACCACGTGCTCCCCGGCCAACTCCGTTCCAACCGTCAGCGCCTGCCCTTCGTGCCGCGCCAGGTGTTTGCCACAAGCGTCGGCCAGGCGGTCAATCGCCTTGAACCCCAAGTTGTGGGGCGTGTGGTGGTACTCGTAACCGGGGTTCCCCAAACCGACAATCAGCTTCACGCAACATCCGAAATTTGAATTCGGAAACTGGAAACTCGGCAGGGGCGGTTCATCTCTGCCCCTACTGGGCGCCCGCAGCAAATTCCCGTTTCTGCTTTTCGGTCCTTTGGAATTTCTACTTTCCCTTCTCTTTCTCCTTCTCTTTCTTCTCGCCCTTCTCCTTCTTGTCCTTGTCTTCGGCGGCTGACTCTTCCTCGCCCTCAACCTCCGCCTTGCCCTTGCGGATGACCTCGGGCTCGGCGGGCGCAGCTTCAGCGGTCTCCGCGGGCTTCTCCTCTTCCGCCTTGAGCGTCACCACGTGCGCCACCACCCGGTTTGGGTCGGTAAGAACCTTCACTTTGGGGCTAATGGGCAGGTCCGCGACGCGCAGGTTGTGCCCCAGCGTGAGTGGGGAAACATCTAGGGTGATAGCTTCGGGAATGTCGTCGGGAAGGCATTCCACCTCCACCTCGCGTAGGATGAACTCGAAGATGCCGCCCTGGAGCTTCACGCCTTCGGGTTCACCCGTGACGTGAATGTCCACTTTCAATTTCAATTTGCTGTCCTGCCCAATGCGCACCAGGTCAACGTGCAGCAATTTGCCATACACGGGCTCCGCCTGGCAATCGCGAATCATCGCCCGGGAAGGGGCCTTGCCGCGAACTTGCAGGGTGAAGATGGCGTTATGGCCCGACTCTGAGTGGAGAATGTCGCGGATGATCTCCGGATCGACCGCGACCGGAATGACCGGTCCACCGCCTCCATAAACTACGCCCGGAATGCGCCCGGCGCGACGCGTGCGGCGCGCGGCGTTCTTGCCGAAATCCTCCCGCGGTTCTGCTTCCACCGTAAATGCCTGATTCATAGCTCCTCACTCCTGGAACCGAAATTCGAACCTCGAAATCGGAATCTCGGCGATATCATGCGAGTTTCGGGTTTCGATTTTCGAGTTTCGCCGTCCATTTAAATAAAAAGTTTGCTCACGGATGTCTCATCATGAATTGAGCGAATGGCGTCCGCGAGCAGCTTTGCAACGCTCAGAACCTTTATCCTGCCGCATTGCTGCGCCTCAGGTGACAACGGGATGGAATTTGTCGCCACTACCTGTTCTAAGGGCGCGTCGCAGATTTTGTTGATGGCCTGATCGGCAAACACCCCGTGCGTGCAGCAGGCGTAAACTTTATTCGCGCCCTTTTCCTTCAGCGCTTGGGCTCCCTGGGCAAGTGTGCCCGCCGTATCGATCATGTCATCCACCAGCAAACACGTTTTGTTCCTCACATCGCCGATCACGTTAAAGACTTCCACGGTTTGCGCGTCCTCGCGACGCTTGTCGATAATTGCCAGGGGAACGTTCATGCGCTTGGCGAATCCCCGTGCGCGCTCCACGCCACCTGTGTCCGGCGAAACCACCACCAGATTTTTCAGCCGCAATCGCCGGAAATAACCCACCGTGACGGGCGTGGCGTAGAGGTGGTCAACCGGAATATCGAAAAATCCCTGAATCTGCCCAGCATGAAGCTCCAGGGCCAGGACGCGGTCGGCGCCAGCCGAAGTAAGCAGGTCGGCCACCAGCTTGGACGAAATTGGGACCCGCGGGCGGTCTTTGCGGTCCTGCCGGGCATAAGCAAAATAGGGCATCACCGCGGTGATGCGCGCCGCCGACGCGCGGCTGAGCGCGTCCAGCATGATGAGGAGTTCCACCAGATTGTCGTTCACCGGACGGCAGGTCGGCTGGATGACAAAAACATCCGCTCCCCGCACGTTTTCGAGCACTTGCAAACGAACTTCGCCGTCCGGAAAGCGTCCCACCTGGGCTTTGCCCATCGGCACGCGCAGCTCCTTGCAGATCTCCTCAGCCAGAGCCGGGTGGGCGTTCCCGGTGAAGATTTTCAGCGTGTGGTGGTTGCCCCGGCTCTTCATCGCGCCCTTCTACGTTTGCTTTGCCTTGCAAATTCTGGCTGGGAGGCCTGGATTCGAACCAGGGTTCCATGCTCCAAAGGCATGTGTCCTACCACTGGACGACCTCCCAAGAATATTTTCCCACTCAATGACCAAACATCTTCCGGTGGTATTCCGCGCGCACCAGACTGCGTGTTGGAAAAATTAACCACCCTTTGGGGATGAGTTTTGAGGCGCGGGCCATCAGCCGAGACGAGGGGAAGAGGGCATAAATCGAGGATCCGCTGCCCGTCAAGGAGGCGACTTCGGCCCCGGCCCGGATAAACCGGCGCTTTAGTTGCGCCAGCTCAGGCCACCTCGCGAAAACGACTTGTTCGAAGTCGTTTTCGGCCGGTCCCCAACTCATCAGGGAAAGATGTGGCCACGCACCGAAACTATTACTGTAAGGGGTTTTTCCCGATTCTGTCAACCGCGA
>JASHTZ010000249.1 GCA_030040295.1 Terriglobia bacterium
TTGTGGGGGTAGTAGGAGATGTGCGCGATGCCACACTCAGCCGCCCGCCTGGACCCATGATGTACGTGCCGTTTGACCAGTCGCCGCTGTGGGGCGTGGTCCTGGTCAGCAAAACTTCGCTCAGCGCCTCCGCCGCCACCCATGAAATCGAGGCGAAGGTTCACGAAGTGGACCGCGATTTGCCGGTAGCGGACGTCGAGTGGATGTCGGAAGCGGTGAACGCCTCCCTCACCAAGACCCGTCTGCGCACTTGGCTGTTCGGGCTCTTTGGCGCCATGGCACTCACGCTGGCAGTGGCGGGAATCTTCGGAGTGATCTCATATTCCGTCTCGCGCCGAACGCACGAATTCGGTATTCGCATGGCGCTGGGAGCGGACAGAAGCGAGATTCTCGGCCTGGTGCTGAGGGAAGCGCTGGTTCTCGCGCTTGCCGGCGTCGCGGTCGGAGTCGCCGCCGCGATAGGGCTCGCCCGGCTGATCTCCAGCTTGTTATACGTCGTGCGCGCCACCGATCCCGCAACCTTCATCTTGCTGCCGCTGCTGCTCATCGCCGCCGCGCTGCTCGCGGCATATATCCCCGCCCGCCGCGCCACCAAAGTGGACCCGCTGGTGGCCTTGAGGTATGAGTGAACGCTGTCTATTAAACTCACCCACCGATTACGCTTCTATTCCAGCTTTGATCATCGCATGAATACGCCGCATCGGATGCAACTTGGTGTGAAGTGGCGGTAGGCGCGGGTCCAGTGGCTTTCGATCTTACCGTAAAAGGGTTTGTAGACGACCTTCATCCACGTAAGACCACCGGGCGTTGCGGGCCGAATTACATTTTTTTTGAAGCCGGGCGGGTGAATGTGTTTCATTTCCAAATAGTGCGGCGCTACATTTCGAGAGACTTAAGGGCTGAGATGGGAATGGCCTTGGCGACGGTCTGGCTGCCAACTTCCAAGGTTCCATAAAGCGTGCGTGAAATTTGTGCCCCAAACAGCATGATGGCCGACGAAATATAGGCCCATGTCATGAGCGACACCACGACGCCGATCGAGCCGTAGACATGGTGATAATTAAAGTAGGGCATGAAGACGGTCAAAAGTCCGCGCGCAGATTCCCAGAGCAATGCCGTGAGTAATGCTCCGGGGAGAGCTCGCGGCAAGTTCATGGGCCGATTCGGGAGCCGTTCAAAAACCACCAGGAACATGAGCAACGACAGGCCAAACGAACTGAAGGCCGTCAGCGTGTGGTAAAGGAAAATCGCCGGGGAATGAAGGTGCGGCCCCAGCATGACCTCCAGCCGGCGGCGGAAAAGCGGACCCAGGCCGACGAACGCGGTGGAAATCAGAATCAACGACCCCACGATGCACGACATTTCCAGGGCCAGCAGGCGGCTTCGCCACCATCGGCGGCGCTCGCCGACACTCCAGGCGCGGTTCAGCGCATTTTCGAGCGGCACGAAAACGCCCGAGGAACTCCAAAGTAGCAGCAAGATTGAGATGAGAGTGATTTTCCCGTAAGCGCCTCGAATGCTCACCAGGTTCTGCATAATGACGTCGGTGCGGAAGGGCAGGTAACGCTGGAGCACCACGGAAAGCGGCACTTCAGGTGCAAAGCGTCGAATATAGAGACCACACATTCCGAGGAGGAGCAGAAGAAGCGGGAATATGCCCAACAGGCTATGGTAAGCGATTGAGGCCGACACCATCAGCGAGTCTTCCTTCAGGAAATGCCGCAAGGCCTCACGCAGCACATGACGGCTCCTCGCCAAGCGCGCACGTGCGCCTTCACCTATTCCGAGTGATGATGCGGTTGGCATACTTCAGCAGGCCGCTCCCGGTTGCGCAGCACCTCCAGCCCGCAGTAGGGCAGCCCGTCATTAAGCTTATACACGATTTCCACGCCGCGGGTAGTCGAATTTCGCGATGGTATTTCGCCGTGGGACTCAGGGCGAATTGGGCGGCGCGCCGGGCTTGGGGTAGGAAACGGAGCGCAGGGTGCCGGTGATGGTGCCCACGGAGATTTCAGCTTTAATGCGCAGCGGCAGATGGCGCGGCTCGTCACTGAACCAGATAAACATTCTCCCCTTGCGTTTCAGCAGGCCGTTAAATACCTTCGGCTCCACGCGCACCGCGTCGAAAATTCCCACAGGCGTTTGCACTTTCTCGCGCGCCTGCACGTCCACGATCACACGCTGGGTTTTCGAGCCGTCGTTCACCGGCAATTCGAGCGTGTGACCTACCATCAAGGGCTGGCGGCGAAGATAATAGAACGCGGTCACCACGTCTTCGACGCAGGGTGGGATGTCGAATTCCTCGTGCTTGGGCGGCGCTGAAGGCTGGTTCAAATCGCGTTCATCGAGCAGGGCTAGCTTCCGCGTGTAGTCAAAGACGATATGCGTGTCTTTTTGCCGGCGGCCCTCCCTTACATTTTTGGTGATTCCTTCGGAGCAGAGCGTCTCCGGGCTGGAAGTGGCGCGGAAGACGTTGTTGACAGCGAAGAGAATATTCACAAACCCTTGCGACTGCGCCGTGGCGGTGATTTCATATGAATCGTTGTTTTTTTCGCCGATGGTCCGCAGGCTGGTGGTCACCACGCCTGCGCGGAACACCGTCCACGTCACGTCATAAGTGAGCGTCTCACCGGGTTCAAAGGCCTGCTGCGAAGTCTGCGCGATGCCTGTGGCCAGCGTCAGAGACAGCAGCGCGGCCAGCCACACGCTTACCCGCCGCCACCCCGATAAATGTATCGACGCGTTAAGCGCCCAGAGTCTCACCAATACACCCTATTTCAATCTAACGGAGCCGGATTTTGAACACCAGAAAAATCAGAACGGCAAGGTAACCGAGAAGGGCTTCGTATTCGCGATTCTTCCAGTAAAGCTTCCACTGAAATTTCCCCCCGTCCGCCGGCCGGCGGAAACGAGGGAAAAAGAGTGGAACCCTCTTCGCATACCCATCGTAGTCCTCTCGGAACTGGCGGTGCAAGTAATCTTCTTCGCGGCGTATGACCGGCCAATAGACCGCCGCGAACAGCACGGCAAAGACGAGGGCCAGAATCCAATTTTCTCCCGCCCACGCGAGTCCCCCGCCGATCAGCGCGCTGCCCAGATAAAGCGGATTGCGTGTGCAGGCATAGGGGCCGCTCATGGCGAGCTTTTGGTTTTTGGCAAGATGCCCGGCGGCATAAGCGCGGAGCGCCACTCCCATCGCGCCCACCGCGCCGCCGACAATGAGAATCACCGGCGTGGGGCGGGAAAAGATTAGAAAGGCGATGCCCAGCAGAAATCCCAAAGGCACGCGCCAGCGTGCGGCCCACGCGGCGTAAGCGCTATCCATACACCCTCGCGAGACGCGCTTCCGCCGCCTCCACCACCGATTCGACGGAAATCCCCTGAAGATAGCCGGCGCTGGGATCGCGCCTGTGGTCAACCGGAGCGTGATTGTACAGGGCGATATCGTCGGCGGCAAACGGCCCATTGCGCGCCGGGTCCGTGGGGCCGTAAATCCCCACGATGGGAGTGCCCACCGCAGCCGCCAGGTGCAGGGGACCCGTGTCTCCACCGATAAAGAGCCGCGCGCGACGCGCCAGTGCGATGAATTGCACGAGGGTAGTAGGCAGATAGCGCGCATTGCGAGTTCCCGCGCTCTGCAAGATTCCAACGATCAAAGTTTCCTCCGACGGCGAACCGCTTAGAATTATTTTCTCCTGCCGGGAACGGCTCAATCGCCGGATCAATGCGGAATAATTCTCCGGCGACCAGCACTTGGAACGCCATCCTCCGCCTGGGTTAATCAAAATGAAGTTCTTCGAATTCAATGCCGTGAGTTGCTCCTCCACGTAGGCATCATCCTGCTCATACCAGGGCAGAGGAAATTGCCAGCGGGCGGCTCGCGCACCAACCCGCTCCACCAGCGCCAGGTTTTCTTCCACTGCGTGAGCGCCCTCGGGCGGCGACACCTTTCGGGTGTAGAGAATTGCCGCGCTCGGCTCGCGCATCCGGTGCTCGCTGAACCCGATGCGTTCACGGGAAGCGCTGAACCATGCCACCAACGCAGATTTCCAGAGTCCCTGAAAGTCCAGGGCCGCGGTGTATGGGGTGCGGCGCAGGTCAAATATTCCATTCCAGATTTCTTCAAATGTTGCGGAGGAGGTCAAACGCCTTCGCCATCCCAGGGTATCGAGCGTAATGACGCGGTGAAGATGCGGATTTCCGGCCAGCAGCACGGCAAAGCGCTTTTCCACTGCCCAATGTAATTGCGCTTGCGGGAAGGTTTCCCCCAGCGCCGCCGCCGCAGGCAACGCGTGAACGATGTCGCCAATCGAGCTGAGACGAACGATCAGGAATCGCTGCACCGCATCGCTCATTCCTGCCTGCTGATTCCCCAAACCTTCATAGTGTGTTACAAAGCCTCTTGTGGCGCGGGCAACTTGCCCATATCTGAAGCTTCTGCATTTCCCGTTCGCCGCCACCCCGTCCCGCCTTGCGGGACCGCCCCTCCTCATCTGGGGAGGGAGCCCGTAGAATGTCCCCTCCTGATTCATGAGGAGCCGCGCGAAAGCGCGGGGCTGATCATCAGCGCCCACGGCGAGAGATTTCCGCCAACAACTCCCGGGTCGAGTGATTCTTCGGATCGCCTACGATCTGTACTTCGCCGCCAAAACTCTTTACCACATCGCGCTCAGGAACTGACTCGCGCGAATAATCCGTGCCCTTGCAATGGACATGGGGGCGCAGATCAAGAAGAACCTCGGCCGCCGTCAGCCCGTCGAAAATGACGACGTAATCCACGGATTCGAGCGCCGCCACCAATTCTGCCCGCCCCTCGGCGGGAATAATCGGCCGCCCTTGGCCTTTCAAGGCTGCCACGGCGCGGTCACTGTTCACGCCCACCACGAGCACATCACCACAACGCCTCGCCCCTTCAAGATAACGCACGTGGCCGACATGAAGAAGATCGAAGCAGCCGTTGGCAAAGGCGATGCGGCGGCCCTCGCGGTGCAAGCGTTCACCCAGAGCGCGCAAATCCCCGCGCGGAATCACGGCGGCGCTCATAGATTGCGAATCGCCTCCTTAAGCTCGCCAAGCGAGACGGTGGCCGTGCCGCGCTTCATCACCACGATTCCTCCCGCGCAGTTGGCGATACGTGCGGCATCCAGGAAACTGGCGCCCGCGGCCAGCGCCAGCGTGAATGCCGCAATCACGGTGTCGCCCGCTCCCGTCACATCCACGGCCTGGTCCGAGCCGAAAATAGGAATGTTGCACGGCGGGCGGTGCGGCTCAAAAAGCGCCATGCCGTCGCGCCCGCGCGTGATCAGCAGTGCCTCCAATCCCTGGCGGCGAAGAAATTTTTGTCCCAAAGTATGCAGCCGTTCCGAGTCATTTCCAATCGTCTGCCCGAAGGCGGCTTCCACTTCCGGCTCGTTGGGAGTTGCCGCGGTAAGGTTCTTGTAGGTCAGCAGGTCGTAGCGGGAGTCGATGGTCACGGGAATCCCCAATCGCTTCGAACGCCGGCGCAGAAAATCAACTTCTCGGGCGTTCGTCGTGCTGTAGCCGTAATCAGCCACCAGCAGGCCGTTCGAGGAACTGAGCACCCCTGCCGCCTTTCGCGTCAACCTGTTGCGAATTCCCGCCACGAGAGGATGCAGGGGCTCGCGATCGATCCGCACGATCTGTTGGCGCTGCCAGTGTGAGAGCCCGCCCAAGATGCGCGTCTTCGTCGGAGTCAAGTGATTTTTCACCCGCCGGATGTGATGCGTGGAAATTTGCCGCTCGCGGAAACAGCGCAGTAAGGCGTCACCCGTCTCATCGTCGCCAACGATTCCCACCGGAGTGACGCGCGCGCCGAGCGCGGCAAGATTGTTTGCGGCATTGGCTCCCCCGCCGGGAACTACCAGCTTCTCCCGCTCTTTGAGGATCAGCACGGGCGCTTCCCGCGAGACACGCATGATTTCGCCGTAAATGGACTGGTCCGCTACCAGATCCCCGAGCAGGATAAGGCGCTGAAGCGGGAAGCGGTCGAGGAGTTTGAGTAATGCGGTTCGCTCAGCGGCTTGGAGAGTCATCGACATGAATGATTCCGCATGTGGCTGTAGCGGCGGTCTCCGAGGATTATTGTAGGGACAACCCTTGTGGTTGTCCCGCCTGGGAGGGAGCGGCCACGAGGGCCGCCCCTACGAGCTTTGCCGGAGACCGCCGCTAAAGCTCCGCCTCATATAATTTGCTCATGAGTAATATTCCACCGCTTCACCAGCTCCAGCGTCGCCTGGAACGCCTCCTCCACCGAAATCTCGTTCATGCAGCGGAAATCGATGGGGCATTCAGCCAATCCGCAGGGGCTGCATACCACCTCACGCTTGACCACGCGCACGCGCTTCGTGAGCGGCCCGGTGGCGCGCTCGTCCGTGGAGCCGAAAATCGCCACCAGCGGCACGCCCAGGCCGGCGGCCAGGTGCATGGGCCCGGAGTCATTCGTCACGACGAGTTGGCATCGAGTCATGAGCGCCAGCAGTTGCCGCAACGATGTTTCACCCGCGATGATCACAGGCGTGTGCTTCATGGCGCTGGCAATGTCCTCCGCCAGCGGCCGCTCAGCGGCGGAACCGAAGATTAGCACATCGGCATTTAGCGCACCAATCAGCCGGTCGGCGAGGCCGGCGAATCGCTCGAACGGCCAGCGCTTGGCGGGGCCGAATGCCGCACCGGGCGCCATGCCCACGATGAATCGCGGGCCGCTCAGTCCCAGGACTTCGATTTTCTTCTCGGCCCAGTTCCCTTCCGACTCGCTCAGGCGCAGACTGATTTCCTCCACCGGCTGGGGCTTCGCCGTCAAGCCCGCGCGGAAAAGGAGCTGCAAGTAATAATTCACCTGATGCCCGTAGGCGGCCGGGAGAGGCGGCTCAATGGCCTTGTGGAGCAGCGCGGAGCGGCCGTCCGTGGCATAACCGATGCGCAGCGGAATGCGCGCCAGCCAGGCGATCCACGCAGCCTGAAAAGCGTTTTGGAACAGCACCGCGGCGTCGAAACGCTCCGCCCGCAGCTCGCGGATCAGCCGGGCAAATCCCCGCGCGCCGCGATGTTCGCTTGCCGGCTTGTAAATGATCTGGCGATTGACGGCGGGATGATACCAATAGAGTTCACTTACCGAAGACTTGGAAAGCAGAACGATTTCCGCGCGGGGAAACCGCGCGCGCAGGGCTTCGAGCGCCGGAAGCGACATCACCGCATCGCCCACCCAATTCGTGGCCCGCACCAGAATGCGCTGAAGGTTGGCAAAACGAGCAGGAGCCGTCATCAATGCGCCTTATCGAGATAACTCAACAGGGTACTTTCAAATTCCCCGGCATCCGGGAGGTGTGCTTCAATCGCGCATGCCAGAATGGGCGGCTGCGCCGTCCAGTTCGGCGAAAACTTCACCACATCCTTTTGGGTCGTGAGCAGTGCGGAGACGCCGAGTGCGCGGGCGTCCGCCGCCAGCCGCTCAATCTCCCCGCCAGTGTATACGTGATGGTCAGGAAATGCATCCTCCGCCGCCACGTCGAATCCCCAGCGGCGCAGGTCGGCGAAAAACGCCTGAGGATTGCCCAGAGCGCAGAAGGCTGCCACCTTCTGCGCGCGGATGGATTCTATCGGAACATTTTCACCGCTCAGCGAGTCGGCCAAACCCAATAGTTTCGTTTGACTGCGGAAGATTCTGGCGGCGGGGTGAATTTTCCGGGTCAGATCTTCGAGAGGTTGGGGATCCGCCGAATCCGTCCGCGTGAGCACCACAATCTGCGCGCGGCGAATCGCCGAGAGCGGCTCACGCTGCCGGCCGGCGGGAAGAAGATTCCGGTTGGAAAGGGATTGCGTGGCGTCGAGCGCCAGCACGTCCACATCGCGGGCAAGCGCGAGGTGCTGGAAGCCGTCATCGAGAATGTGCACGTTCACATGAAATTGCTTTTCCGCCGCCTGACCGCCGCGAAACCTGTCAGCGCAAACCACCAAAGGTACTTCAGGAATTATGCGGGCCAGCAGCGCCGGCTCATCCCCGACCTCGCGAGGATCCGGGCGGCGACCTGCGCCCGGCGGCACAAGGATTATCGCGTCCCTGCTGCTGCGGCCGTATCCGCGCGTGAGGATTCCGGGCTTCAAGCCAACCCGCAAAAGCCATTGGGCAATATGCACTACCAGCGGGGTTTTTCCAGTCCCACCCACCGTGAGATTGCCCACGCTTACCACAGGGTGATTCAGCCGGCGCGTCTTGAACCAGCCGTGGCGATAGGCGGCGTGGCGCACACGCACGCCCAACCCAAATGCCGCCCCGAGTGGCCGCAGGATCGCGCTCACATGCCCTCGCGGGGAAGCGGCGCCTGGCCGTGGGCGTTACGCTCGAGGTAATTCTGAAGGGCATCGAGTGTGCGTGCCGTGGCGCCGGAATTCTGATCCAAAACCTTGCGCGCCGCTGCACCCAGGCGCTCGCGTTCGGCGGGATCTTCAAGCCGTTGGGCAGCCTGCGCGAGTTCTTGGGCATTATTCACCTGAATGGCCGCGTCAGCATCGAGGAAGCGCCGGGCGATTTCGCGAAAGTTCTCCATGTGCGGCCCGATAATGATGGGCTTTGACCAATACGCCGGCTCGAGCAGGTTGTGCCCACCGGTGGGAACCAGGCTGCCGCCCATGAAGACTACATCCGCGACTTCGAAAACTCCCGCCAGCTCGCCCACGGTGTCCAGAATGAGGATGGGCTTTGATTGCAGTTGAGTGGCGAGCGCCTGCGTATCCGCAGGAAGGGTCGTGCGCCGCGCGAAGCCACGCAGCTCGCGAACCATTTGTTCAACCAACTCGGGAACGCGGGCGGGATGGCGCGGGGCGAGAATCAAAAGGGACTTGGGGTGCCGCCGGCGGATGGCGTCCCAGGCTTTGAACACCGGGGGTTCTTCACCGGGCATGGTGCTTGCCGCCACGATGACCGGCGAGCGCTCGGTCTGCTTGAGGGCGGCCTTCAGGGCGCGGGCAAAGTCACCGAGCTGGGGCGGCTTGGCGTCAAATTTCAAATTGCCGGTCATGCGCACGCATTCAGGAGGCGCGCCAAGGAGGCGGAATCGCTCCCCATCTTCCTCCGTTTGAGCGCAGATTTCATCCACGCCCGCCAGCACGCGACGCAGGAAGGAACTTACCAGCCGGTAGCGATTGAACGAGCGCGTGGACAAGCGCGCGTTCACAATCACCACGCGCGAGCCCGCTTCGCGCGCGGCGCGCAGGAGATTGGGCCAGATCTCGGTTTCAACCACCACCAATAATGACGGCCGGATGCTCGCCAGCGCTTTGCGCGCTGTCCAACGCCAATCGAGGGGAAGATAAAAGCGGCCGGCGATGGAGGGCAGGCGCTTCTTCCCGGCCTCGCGCCCCGCCGGGGTGACGTGGCTCAAATAAATCCGGCGATCGGGATATCTTCGCTGAATTTCCTGCACCAATCCGGCCACAGCCAGCGTTTCGCCCAGGGAAACCGCGTGTACCCAGATCGCGCCGGCGGACGATTCCTTATAGGGAATTTTCCCGAAGCG
>JASHTZ010000250.1 GCA_030040295.1 Terriglobia bacterium
AACTTCTCCCTGGTTTTCTCCGCCTCGCGCGCCAAAGTCGCCGGGCCATGCTAGGTTTGGCCCAATTTCTGGACCGATTCTTCGAACAATTGAATCATCGTTGTTCGACAGGTGCCCCAAGTGGTTCCCGTGGTGGGGAATGTGAATCAATTTGATGGGGGCGGGTTTGCTGGGACATTCGACGGAACCGGACGATGTTGCCCCACCTCGGAGGTTAAACCCGTTCCGCTTAAGGCTACCCTTTGAGACTTGTCGGAAGACTCCTCTGAAATGGTCAGCGTACCTGCTTTCGTTCCAGCCGCTGCCGGCTTGAAGGTTACCGAAATATTGCAACTATCATCCGTCTCCAGGGAAGAACCGCAGTTGTTAGTCTGGGTGAAATCTCCGCTCGCGGTGATGCTGGAAATCACGAGAGGTGTATCGCTCGAATTGGTTATGGTAACGATCTGCACGTTGCTGCTCGTCCCAATAATTTGACCTGAGAAGGCGAGCGATGAGGAAGAGATCCTTACCGCTGGCGGCGTTGACGTCGCGGTGGATGCAGGATGTGGGTTTAGAGGATGCGTCGGCGGATTCAGGCGGCCGGGGCCAACTGCCGGCGCCATGCCAGTTCCGCTGAGCGCGACTGCCTGCGGACTGCTGGGTGCATTGTCGGAAATCACAAGAGCGCCGGTCCTTGTCCCGGCCGCTCCGGGTTGAAAGGTCACGAAAATCGCGCAGGAAGCGCCGGCCCTGACCGTGGTTCCGCACGAATTGCTCTGCAAGAAGTCCCCGCTGGCCGAAATGTTCAAAACCGTCAACGAAACTTTCCCCGTGTTTGTCAGTTGAACAGTCTGCGCATTGCTGTTGGTTCCTAATATCTGATTTGCGAAAACCAATGAGCTCGAGGATACGTTAGCCAGGGGTGCCAGTCCGGGTTGAGGGTTGGAGGAGGGCGGCTGAGCAACCGGAGGTTGCGGTCCCGTCGTAAAGGCAACCCCAGTTCCATTGAGAGTAACGGTTTGTGGACTGCCGGATGCATTGTCATAGACGCTCAGCGCACCTGTACTCTGCCCCGCCGCAACGGGCTTGAATATCACTGAAATTGAACAGCTAGCTCCTGCGCCCAGAATAGTTGCACAGTTATTGGTCTCATAGAAATATCCGCCAATTGTGATCCCTAAAATGTTCAACGGACTGTTGCCACTATTAGTAAGGGTGACGGCCTGGGGGCTACTGCTCATTCCCGTTGTCTGCGGCTGGAAGGAGAGCGAACCCGGAACCAGGGTTACCCCTGGAGCGCCGGGGTTCACTGTCACCGTTCCATTAACATAGCTGATGTTGTAATTGTTATCTGCCGCCCCCGAACAACTCGACGGATAAACACCCGGTGAACTCGAGCTCGTTGCCGTCGTCGAACATGCGGGCAGCAGTGTCAGACTTGATGCCGTATCGCCGCTTACGAACCCATTGTAGCTAGGTGTAATCGTCGGCACAGGCCCACCGGAAATCATTGTTGCACTGCTCGCCGTGATGACCAGGGGGGCAACACTTTCTGTTACCGTTCCACTCACATAGATAAATGTATAGTTGGAATCGGCCGCTCCCGAACAGCTTGAAGGGTAAGAGCCCGCCGGGCTGTGAGAGGTCGCCGTAGTCGAGCAAGTCGGCGGAGCCGTAAGGCTCGCCGTCGTGTCCCCGTTCACAAATCCATTGTAACTGGGGGTAATTATAGGCACGGTTCCGCCGTACGTCATCGACGCACTGCTTGCCGTGACCGTTAAGGGCGCCGGGGTGATCGTAAAGGCGGCGGTGTTATAAGTAATGTTGTAGTTGCCCAGCACACCTGCCGGGCTCAGCGTGGCGCTGATAGTATACGGGCTGCCTCCTAGGGTATTCCCTGCCGTACGTGTGTATGCTGCCGTAACATTGTCCGCGGGCAGGAATCCCGTTAGTGTCCCCGTCAGCGTGGGATCGGCTTGGCCATACACTTTAGTGGCCGAATTTGGCGTTACAGTCGCTGCTGCCCGATTAACTGTCAAGGACCCATTAACATAATTGATGGTGTAGTTTCCAAGCCCAGTGCCTACCGCGCTGCTGGGTATGATGTTGTAAGGAGACCCTGCTACCGTCGCAGTCGCTGCCGCCCCCAAGCTCGTCAGCGTCACGGTGGTCACGGTATCTCCGTTATAGAGGGTGCTCGTGGTGAACTCTGTCCCCGCGAACGTCAGAGTCTGCCCATATGTCTTATTGGTGCTATTCGCTGTAATCGTTAACGGCGCCACAACAACTGTAAGTGTCCCGTTCACGTACGTAATCGTGTAATTCGATAGGCCGCTCCCAGCGGCGGCGCTCGCCACAATCGGATACGTCGGACCAGGAGAAACGACCGTGGCCGTCCCCGCCGCTCCCGTACTCGCTAGCGTCACCCTGGTAACTGTGTCCCCGTTATAGAGGATGCTCGTCGTGAACTCCGTCCCCGCAAATGTCACCGTCTGCCCGTAAGTCTTCGTCGTGCTGTTCGCTGTGATCATTAAGGCCGCCGCCGTCACCGTCAGCGTCCCATTTACGTATGTAATCCTATAGTTTCCTATCCCGTTGCCCATCGCGCCGCTGGGCACGATGTTGTAAGGAGAGCTTGCAACCGTCGCTGTAGCGGCTGCCCCCGTACTCGTCAGCGTTACGCTGGTTATACTGTCGCCGTTATACAGAGTGCTGGTTGTGAACTCCGTCCCCGCGAACGTCACCGTCTGCCCGTAGGTCTTATTCGTGCTGTTGGCCGTGATTGTCAAGGAGGCCGGGTTCACTGTTAAAGTGCCGGTCGCATAGGTGATGGTGTAGTTGTTGGGGTTAAACGTCCCACCTGTGGCCGCGCTAGGCGTGATCGTATAGCTTCCGACGGCTGCCGTTGCCGCCCCTCCGTTGTTGCCGACGCTCAGTGTCACACTACCTATCGTCTCGCCATTTTGCAGACCGCTGCTTCTGAAGGCTGTGCTCCCGCTTCCGAACGTCAGTGTCTCGCCGTAGGTCTTGCTCTCCGGGCTGGCGGTGACAGCCAGGGAGGCTGAGTTAACCGTCAACACACCTGCCACATAGGTGATGGCGTAATTGTTCGGGTTGAACGTCCCCCCCGTAGCGGCACTAGGCGTGATTGGATAACCTCCAACTGGCGCCGTCCCCGCTGCCCCCGTACTCGCCAGCGTCACGGTGCCTATAGTCTCGCCGTTCTGCAAGCCATTGCTGGTAAAAGCTGTACTGCCGCTCCCAAACGTCACCGTCTGCCCGTAGGTCTTACTTGTGCTGTTGGCCGTAATGGTCAGCGGCGCGGCGTTGACCGCCAGCACCCCATTCACGTAAGTAATGTTGTAGTTCCCTAGCCCACTGCCCACCGCATTGCTCGCCACAATGCTGTACGGCGAGCCCGCCACCCCCGCCGTCCCCGCCGCCCCCGCGCTCCCCAGCGTTACGCTCGTCACCGTGTCCGTCCCCACCAGCCCGCTCGTCGTGAACTCCGTCCCCGCGAACGTCACCGTCT
>JASHTZ010000251.1 GCA_030040295.1 Terriglobia bacterium
GCGCGCGCAAAACGCCGGTGACCTGAATGCCGCCCTCGCGCAATTCAAGGCCATCGCCGCAAGACCCGGCCCGCTGGCTCCCGACGCTGAAAATCATATTCAACAGATTACCGACCAACTCGATGCCATCACCCAGAAGCAACAACTTGAGGCTGCCAAACAGCAATTCGACGCCGCCGACCACCTGCAATCCTCCGGCGACCTGAAAGGCGCTCTGGCTCAGTTCAAATCAATGGCCGAGGGTTCCGGGCCCATGAAGTCGCAGGCCCAGGAGCGCGTCACGCAGGTTCAAGCTCAAATCGCTGAAATCAGCAAGCCCAAGCCCGAGGCCGCCAAATCTTCTGCTTCTCCCCCGGCGGCGCATCCTGCGGCCTCGACGGCCACCGGCAAGAACCCGGTCGTCACGGTTCTCGTGGACCCCAGCGAGCCGTGGACGCGCGCTGTGCAGAAGGGAATGCTCTATCCGAATTCCGCCGTGGATGGAGGCCTTAAGGCCCTAAACACCACCATGGCCGCCATCCCCGGCGCTGCGCCAGGCACCACGGTGATGATCATGGTCAATATCGGTGAGGACGGAAGTGTCTCTCCCGGACCCGTCATCAAAGACTCCGGTGGCCTTGGCAAGCAGGTTGCCGATGCGGCGCGCTCCTGGAAGTTCAATCCCCCCACGGTTAAAGATAAGCCCGTCAAAACCAGCGTGGCCGTCCGGGTCACTTTCTAATTGCCCGCAACCAGCTCCGAACCATCTCTCCAAAGCCGCCCGCTTCGCCGGCTGAGTTCTTGAACCGACTCCAACTCAGGACGCGAGCTCCGCAGCTACAATCGTGCTTGGGTAATGCGGTGAGGGAGTGTAAAATGCGCAAGAACTCCAAGAATGCAGGGGCCACAGGCGGGCCTGAAATCAACATCGGACCGAAATCCATGATCAAAACAGAATCTCGGGAATGTGGATGGCGAGTTCCGGTGTGGGTGCTCTCGACGCTGCTGATCTTGTCTGCCTTGCCGACCCTGGCGCAGCATGCGCCCCCGCCGAAGCCTGAAGAACCCGCGGTTCGCGTTGACAAGCTCTTCGCCAAATGGGACAGCTACAGCACGCCCGGCTGCGCGGTGGGGGTTTACCGCGACGGGCGCAGCATCTACCTGCGCGGCTACGGGATGGCGGACCCGGAGCACAACGCCCGCATCGAACCTTCCACCGTCTTTCACGTCGCTTCCATGTCCAAGCAGTTCACGGCGGCTTCCGTCATTATGCTGAACCTCGAGGGCAAGCTTTCACTCGATGACCCGGTGCAGAAGTACATTCCCGAGCTGCCGGATTTCGGCGCCCCCATCACCCTGCGCGAGCTGATGCACCACACCAGCGGTTTGCGCGACCAATGGGAACTGCTCGAAATCGCGGGCTGGCGCTACTCGTTCGATTTGATCACCAACAATGACGTGCTCACCGTCATGTCGCGCCAGAAGGCGCTGAATTTCCCGCCCGGCTCGCGGTACATGTACTGCAACACCGGATACACGCTGCTGGGCGAGGTGGTGAAGCGGGTGAGCGGCGAGTCCCTGCGCGAGTACACGCTTCACCACATTTTTGAACCGCTGGGAATGAACCACACGCACTTTCGCGACAATCACGCCGAGCTGGTGAAGAACATGGCGATTGGTTACGTACCCAAGGGCGATACGTTTGAAATCAGCATCACCAACTTTGATACCGTGGGCGCCACGAGCTTGCTGACCACCGTCGAGGATCTTCAGAAATGGGATGAGAACTTTTACACCCCGCGCGTGGGCGGCGATCGCTTTCTCGAGGAAATGCTCAGGCCGGGCGTGCTAAGCGATGGCGAGGTGATGAAGTATGCTTCGGGATTAAGCCTGGGAACCTACCGCGGATTGAACGTGGTAGATCACTCGGGCGCCGATGCCGGTTATCGCAGCGATATGCTGCGGTTTCCGCAGGAGCACTTTACCGTTTCCGTGCTATGCAACGTATCGACGGGCAATCCCACGGGCCAGGCACACCGCGTGGCGGATATTTACCTCGCGGACAAGCTGATGAAGCCGGAAGCCGCGCTGTCCATGCCCAAGCCCGTCCAGCTCAATGAGCTTCAACTCAGGAGCCACACGGGGGCCTTCATCAATTCCGATGGGAATGACATCCTGAAGGTAATTTTCAACGACGGACGGTTGGAGATCGCTTCCGAAGGTGAAGAACCACCCCGCATCTTCACACCCATCGGGGAAAACAGCTTCCGCCTGGGCGAGGCCGAATACAATTTTCGAAACGGTGAGTACGGCGGCGAGTTGACGATCACACGCATCGGGGAAAAGCCGGATGTTTACACGAGGATTCCGGCCTTTGACGCTTCGCGGGCCGATCTCAGCGCTTTTGCTGGAACCTATCGCAGTGCGGAAATCGACGCACTCTATCGTTTCAAGGTTGAGGATCACAAACTCGTTCTGCACCGGCTCAACAACTATCCCGACACACTCCGGATGGAAGGCCCGGACTTGTTCCAGAGCCCATTGGGCGTGATGCGATTCACTCGTGACTCTTCCAATCGGGTCACCGGGTTCGTGCTAAATTACGGCCGCGTGCTCAACTTCCAGTTTGAGAAGATCGGCGGATCGTAGGGGCGATGCGGCGCGCTGGTGACCACCCCCGGCGGGAGGCCGCAGGCCCCTCCTGAATCAGGAGTGGAGCTTTTGCGGCCCCCCTCCCCAGATGAGGAAGGGCGTTCCGGCGAGGTTGGACGGTGTGGCCTACGCCGGCACATCCCTGAAAGGTTCGATGAATCCTGGATATTCAAAGAAAGCCTCTCTCTGCCTCGCGATCGCAATTCTAGCAGCGATGGGCCTGCTGAGGGTGAGATCCGCCAGGCATGAATTGCTCGCCGCACTGGCTGATTCGGGCAATATCGAGGCGCGCAGCGATTACGCTGAAGTGGTTCACGCGCTCGAACCGCTGATCGAGCACGAACTCAAGGAAAAAGGCATTCCTTCCATTGCCGTTGCCCTCGTCGATGACCAGCAGGTCGTTTGGGCGCAGGGTTTCGGCTATGCCGACCCCGATCGCAAGCTTGCCGCCACTGCTTCCACTGTCTTTCGCGTCGGCTCGGTTTCCAAGCTCTTTACGGACATCGGAATCATGCAGCTTGTGGAGCGCGGAAAGCTCAGTCTGGACGCTCCTGTCCAAACTTACATTCCCGATTTCCATCCCCACAATCCCTTTGGCAAGCCCATCACGCTGCGTGAGCTGATGTCGCACCGCTCAGGGCTGGTGCGCGAGCCGCCCGTCGGCCACGGCTTTGACGACCATGCGCCACCGCTGGCCGACGTAGTCCGTTCGTTGAATGAGACGACGCTGGTTTATCCACCAGGCGCACACGGGAAGTATTCGAATGCCGGAGTAACCGTCTTAGGTTACGTGCTTCAGCAGGAGGGCGGCGAGGCTTTTGCACCGTATTTGAAGAAGTCGGTGCTGGAACCCATGGGGCTCCATTCCAGCGGATTCGAACCGAATCCCAATCTGATCGACAGGGTCGCCAAAGCTGACATGTGGACGTACGACGGCAGAATATTCCCGGCACCCACCTTCGAGTTGGGCATATATCCCGCCGCAAGCCTCTACACGACGGTCACGGACCTGGGGCGATTCGAGAGCGTCCTCTTCGCCGGGGGACGCGGACCCGGCGGGCAAGTCATCAGCGAAGCGACGCTCGAGGAAATGTGGGCGCCGCAATTCTCCACCACCGCCGAGCCCGGCCGCTTCGGTCTCGGTTTCGTGCTCGACAAGTTGGATGGGCATCGCCGAGTGGGCCACGATGGCGCAGTTTACGGGTTCGCCACGTCGCTCGCCGCGCTGCCCGATGACAAGATTGGCGCGGTGGCGGTCTCCACGCTCGATTGCACCAATGCGGTGACGGACCACATTGTGAATGAGGCGTTGCGGCGGGTCATCGCTGCGCACGAACACAAGGCCCTACCCGCGGTCGAGCTCACCACGCCCATTGACCCCGGCGAGGCTCGCAGGCTGGCAGGCTACTACGGCAGCGGGCCCGGCGCCTTCGAGTTGGATGAGCGCGAGGGTAGGCTTTTCATGCTGCACGAGAGCGGCGGCTTTCAGCGAGAAATCCGCACCCTCGCGGGACACCTCGAAGTTGACGATCGGCTCTCCTATGGGATTCCCCCCGTCAGGGCGGCCGATCATGCGATCCAGTTGGGATCAATCCGTTGGGATGCTGTCAAGGTGGCCGCGCCCGCACCTGCCGCGCCGGAATTGCAGGAGCTGATTGGCGAATACGGCTGGGATTACGACACGCTTTACGTGCTGGAAAAGAATGGCCACTTGGAGGTGCTGATTGAGTGGTTTGAGTATGACCCGCTGAAGCAGGTTTCACGCGACGTCTTTCAATTTCCCGATTACGGTCTCTATGACCACGAACTCGCCACCTTTGAGCGCGACGCCCACGGGACGGTGACCGGCGTAAAGATCGGCTGGGTGGAATTCAAGCGACGCGCCGGGGGCAACATCAGCGGCGGGGTGTTCCACGTTCAGCCGTTGAAGCCGGTCGATGAATTGAGACGTGAAGCCTTGGCTGAGCAGCCTCCGGCGGAGTCCGGAGACTTTCTGAAGCCCGATCTGGTGGAGTTGGTAAAGCTCGACCCCACCATCAAGTTGGACATTCGCTACGCCAGCACACGCAACTTTCTCGGCGCGCCCATGTACCAGCAGGCGCGCGCCTTCATGCAGCGCCCCGCCGCAGAAGCCGTTGCCCGCGCCAATCAGAAGCTGCGCGGGATTGGACTTGGTCTCTTGATTCACGACGCCTATCGCCCCTGGTACGTCACGAAGATGTTCTGGGACGCAGTTCCCGACGCTGACCACATTTTCGTGGCGAATCCCGCGGAAGGCTCGCGCCACAATCGCGGCTGCGCGGTCGACCTTTCCATGTTTGACCTGAAGACGGGCCGCGCCGTGCCCATGGTCAGCACCTACGACGAAATGACCGAGCGCGCGTTCCCGTTCTACCCGGGCGGAACGTCACTCGAGCGCTGGAATCGGGAATTGCTGCGCCATGCGATGGAGGATGAGGGCTTTACAGTCTACGACGACGAGTGGTGGCACTTCGACTTCAAGGATTGGAAGCGCTATTCCATCTTGAACGTCCGGTTCGAGAAGATCCCATAGGGACCCATAAGGAAATGGTGCGAAAGGGGGGACTCGAACCCCCCACCCCTTGCGGGACCAGATACTAGAGCATTTCCATTTATAATATAGCGTATTGGGTGCTAAAAAAGAAGCCTTTGCAGTCGCGCGTTGAAATCGAGTCAAAGGCGCTCTAGGCGGCGCGCAGTAGTTCTTCTTGGGTGCGCGGCGCGTGGCTCCGTAGGGTCTGTTTGATCTTGCTCCACATAGGCTCGATGGGGTTGAAGTCCGGAGAATAAGGCGGCAGGTACAACAACCGTGCGCCGGCCGCTTCAATGGCTTCGCACACACCCCGGATCTTA
>JASHTZ010000252.1 GCA_030040295.1 Terriglobia bacterium
ACCGCCCCGGGGCGCATGACGATGCACCCCTACATGTCAACCGCCCAAAGCGGCAATTCCCGATCAGGTTATATGAAATCCCCCGGCCTTTTCGAAGGCGTCGGCGACGCGCAGCAGGCGAGCTTCATCGAAGTGTTTGGCCAGGATTTGCATTCCCACCGGCAGATGGGGGGCGCTGGGAGTCTTCCCGCACGGCACGCTGATTCCGGGAATTCCAGCCAGGCTGGCGGTAACAGTGTAGATGTCGGCGAGGTACATTTGCAGCGGGTCGTCCACCTTCTCACCCAGCTTGAAGGGCGGAATCGGTGAAGTGGGCGTGACGATCACGTCAACGTCATCAAACGCCTCCACAAAATCGCGGGTGATGAGGGTTCGAACCTTCTGAGCTTTCAGATAGTACGCATCGTAATAGCCGGAACTCAGCACGTAGGTTCCGAGCATAATGCGCCGCTTCACTTCCGCCCCGAAGCCGTGGTCGCGCGACTTGCGGTACATATCCGTCAGGTTGTCGTATTGCGACGATCGGTAGCCGTAGCGTACCCCGTCGTAGCGCGCGAGATTTGAGCTGGCTTCCGCCGTGGCGATGACGTAATAGCAGGCGATGGCGTAGTCGGTATGCGGCAAAGTAATGGGCATGATGTCGCAGCCTAGTCCTTTGAAACGGTCAATGCCCTTTTGAATGTTCGCACCGATTTCGGGATTCAGTCCGCGGAGGTACTCCGTGGGCACGCCGACGCGGATTCCGCGCACGTCGCCAGTGAGCCCCCCGACGTAATCCTCCACGGGCAGCACTGCGCAGGTGGAATCGAGGGGATCAGCCCCGGCGATGGTCTGTAGCACCAGGGCCACATCGCACACGGTGCGGCCAAATGGGCCGATATGATCAAGCGAAGAAGCGAACGCTACCAGCCCGTAGCGCGAGACGCGGCCGTAGGTTCCCATCATGCCCACCACGTCGCAGAATGCCGCGGGCTGGCGGATGGAGCCTCCGGTGTCCGTCCCCAGCGCCACTGTGACGAACTTCGCTGAAACCGCTGCGGCCGAACCGCCGCTCGAACCGCCCGGCACGCGCTCAAGGTCGCAGGGATTGTGCGTGGGAAAGTAGCCGGAATTCTCCGTGGAGGAGCCCATGGCGAACTCATCGCAGTTGGTCTTGGCGACGATCACTGCGCCCGCGCGCTCCAGCCGCTGCACTGCCGTCGCGTCATAAGGCGCGACGAAGTTCTCGAGGATGCGCGACCCGCAGGTGGTGCGGGCGCCTCGCGTCATGATAACGTCCTTCACCGCCAAAGGCACGCCGGCCAGGGGCGATAGCGTGTCGCCCGCGGCAATTGCCGCGTCCACGCGTTTGGCCTGCGCAAGGGCGCGCTCCGGCGTCAGGCTGAGGCACGCACGCACCTGCTTGTCCATCGCCTCAATGCGAGCGAAGTGCGATTTGGCAATTTCCACCGCCGATGCCTGTCGGGACTTCAGCATCTCGTGGATTTGGCTGGTCGTGAGTGCAGTAGGGTCCATGCGGGAACGTGGTCAATCCTCTCGTTCGATCACGTGCGGCACCTTGAAGCTTCCCGCGCCCGCTTCCGGAGCGTTGGCCAGCGCCTCGCCTTGAGAAAGGGTGCGGCGGGGTTCATCGGCGCGGAATGCGGCATTCTCAGAACCCGGATAGGTGACCTGTGCCATGGGCTCGATGGCCGAGGTGTCCAGCTCGTTCAGCTTTTGGACGTACTGCAAGATGGAATCGAGCTGGGGCAGGAACTTCTTCACTTCCTCTTCCGTCAGTTCAAGATGAGCAAGGTCGGCAACGTAACGAACGTCTTTTTCGGAAAGGGCCATGGGATTTCTAAACGCGATGACGGCTGAAGTACTTCGCGTAGGAGGCTGAAAACGCCGCGGCAATTTCGCCATCGGCAATGGCGGCGGTATTAGTGTGGTCTCTCAAGGCCGGCAAGGACGCTGTGCTCCGTCCCGCCGTCTGCGGCACGAACAACGACGATGGTTCCGTCTTGATTCGGAGCTTGCGCACGATGGGTTGTCCCAGGAAGCCGTTGATGCCGGCGCGAAGCTCCTCCGTCATGTGCCGAAGTTGTGTCCCCCACGTGGGGCAGTCCGTGGAAATCGTCAGGGTGCCGTTGGCAAAGGACGCGGGGCGGGAGTGTTGCGCCATGGCTTTGCCGGCGATGCGCGGCCACAGTGCAAACAGAATCTCAACCAGGCGCGGTTCCGCGCGGCGGATTTGCTTTCTGAACAAGCCGGGCAGAATTCTTCCGATGTCGTCCACGTTTCAAATTCTCCGGATGAGATTGCAAACGTCTCAAGGGTTACCGAGTTTAGCACATCGCGCGAAGTGGCGGTGTGGAAAACCGGAAAGAGTAGGGCCTCCGCAGAATTCTGTAGCGCGGGTGTCCCCACCCGCGACGGCTACGCGGCTGGGGACACCCGCGCTACAGAACTACTTCCCACAGAAGTCATCGTTGTCAGCCATCGGTGCTCAGTGATAACCTTTTCTGCGAACTCAAAACTGATATCGGATGACCGAAGACTTGCCGCATGAAGTTGCTTCTCGCCTCCAATTCACCGCGCCGGATTGAGCTGCTGCGCAACGCCGGCTTCGACTGTGAAGTTATTCCCAGCGGCGTCAAGGAAGGGCCGCCCGACTCAGGGGAGCCGCCGGAGGATTACGCGCGCCGGCTGGCTCGCGCCAAGGCGCTGGGCGGCGCGGCAAACTCCCCCGCCGGCAGCCTGGTTCTGGGCGCGGATACCATCGTCACCCTCAATGGCTTGATTCTGGGAAAGCCATTGGGACCCTTTGATGCCGCACGCATGGCTCGTCTGCTTTCGGGAATGACCCACCAGGTGATCACGGCAATCTGCCTGGTGAAAGCCCCTGACCAGGTTGTGGCGCTCAAGCATGAAACCACGTTTGTAACCTTCCGCGAGATCAGCGTGGATGAAGTTCACTCCTACGTCGCCAGCCACGAACCGTATGACAAAGCCGGCGGATATGCCATTCAGGGCCTGGCCTCGCGCTTCGTCACTCGCATTTCCGGATGTTATTTCAACGTGGTCGGCCTTCCCATTGCGCTGCTCGATGAAATTCTCAGGCCGCTCGAAAAGTGAATTCCAATTGGCCAAAAGGCAAGTCGGGAATCTCTGGGCAAATCGCAGGCACCGATTAGAGGATGACTCGATCGTCGCCTTCGCGCCGCGTCACGCGCTCGCGGTCAAGATACTCGAGCAAGGGGATTGCGTACTTGCGGGAGAGGCCGGTGAATTCCTTGAAATCTGCCACGGTCAAAAGCTTGCTTTGCGTCTTGCGCCGCTGGAGAATCGCTCGGAGATTTTGCAGCACCGACTGGTGGAAGATCAAGTCCTCGGAAATCCTCAGGAGAACGCCTTCCTTCAGGAGCATCTTCAGCAGTTTCTCGGCGCGCGCCTGGTCGAGGCGAAGTTTGGCCAGCACTTCCCGGGAACTCGGAACTGCCAGGCCGGCTTTCTCAAAGGCCGCAGCAATCTGGTCTCGCGCCGCGGCCTCTTCAGCACTAAGCTGAATAGTGCGCCCGCTCAGGCGAACCATTTCCCCCTGCGCATCAACCTTCCCCGACTCTGCGAGGGATTGCAGCACCGCATTGAACAGAACCGCGGAGGGAAGAGGTTGAGCCACCCCACGCGCCTTCAGCTTCGAGCGCAATTCCTCCTTGGGCAGCCCGGCCAGCAAGGGATTTGCTGTGTGGAATTCACCGAGCTTTTCGAGAAGGAGTTCAGTCAATCGCTGGAAGTGAGCAGCGGCAACCACCACGCCGGCCGGTTGCCCCAGCAGTGTGAGGCGATTATGGGCTTCCAGGGAATTTGCCACTCGAAGAACATCGGCGGCCTTCCATCCGGTTCGGGCAGCGAGCGCCGGCAGAGCGACCTCGCCGCTCTGCTGCGCATGAAGCTCAATTCGAGCCGTGGGATCTCCGCCTTCAAGCACGCGCAAGGACTCGATGGTTGTGGGATCGCCTGCGCGATGCTTGGGAGGGGCGTTGTCGAGCACCGAACCACCGCCAATCGTGACTATGGGAGAGAGTTGGCGGATGATGAAACGGTCGTCGGGGACAAACAAGCCGGGCTCGGAAAGGCGAAGCTGCACGAACCCCGTTGCTCCAGCCTTTAGCTCCCTGCCGTCCAGCAGAATGACGCGCGCCAGTGTTTCCGCCGTGCCGCAATGGAAGTGGACCTGCGCGTGGTTCTTCAATGGACGCACGCCGGGCAATAAGGTGAGAGTGCAATCCATCGAGGCGGTGGATTGGAACGCGCCGGGAGCCGCGAGCGTCATGCCGCGATTGATCTGTCGCGCATCCACTCCCACCAGATTCACAGCGGTTCGCTGGCCTGCAATGGCGCGGTCGGCGGGTGCGTTGTAGACCTCGATGCCGCGCACGCGCAGGCGTTTGCCCAGGGGAAAGAGTTCGACCTCGGATTCCTTTTCCACCGTCCCCGTAATCGTCGTCCCGGTCACGACGGCCCCGAACCCCTTCATCACGAACGATCGATCAATGGGGAGGCGAAAGGGCAAATCCAAGGGCCGGGAAGGCGCCTCGACACTTAACCGCCGCAGTTCGCGGCGAAGCTCATCCAGACCTTCTCCGGTGCGCGCGCTTGCCACCACCACCGGCGCTCTTTCCAGGAACGACCCCGCGACGAATTCCTGCACTTCCAGGCGCACCAAGTCCAACATTTCGCCGTCGACCAAATCCGATTTGGTGATGACCACGAGGCCGCGTCGGATTCCCAGCAACTTGCAAATGTCAAAGTGCTCACGCGTTTGGGGTTTGATGGATTCGTCGGCAGCGATGATCAGCATCACCAGGTCGATGCCGCCTACGCCCGCCAGCATGTTTTTCACAAACCGTTCGTGGCCGGGGACATCGATGAAGCCAATCCGCACGTCATCGCCAAGATCTAGATGCGCGAAGCCCAGGTCAATGGTAATACCGCGGCGTTTCTCTTCCTCCCAGCGGTCGGGATCGGTCCCCGTAAGCGCCAACACCAGCGCCGACTTTCCGTGATCGATGTGCCCGGCGGTTCCGACGATGACGTAACGCATGCGATTTGGATTGTAAGGGAGAGGGTACAGGTTAGGGAAGATGGAATGCGGTCCGCCCCTTGAGCTTCCGTTCAGCGTCCAGCGTCAATTGTTCCGGCAGGCGCTTTCTCCATTTCCGGACCCAACCAAACGCTGGCAAGTGTCCAATTGCCGGAGTGCTTTTGCAGGACGAAATCGTAGTAGGCGATGGCGGTGGAATCTTCAAATACCACGCGGGCAAGGGCACGATTCTTGTCAGGAGAGAACGTCACATTGCGCACGTTAACGGAAACCAGCGACGTGGGCTTTGCCGCCGGCGATGCGGGCAACTTTCCCGCGCGCCTGGGAGCGGGCCCCGGGGATCCCGCCGCAAGGCCAGAGAGCGGTTCGAGTGCGGGAATGAAGTAAGTACGCACTGCGGACTCGATTGAACCGCCGGCCTTCTGCCCCTCCGGCGAGGCCAGATACCTGGCGCGATCCTCGATGACTGTGCGCGCGTTGTCCACATCGTCGCGAATGACCACATCCTGGAGCTTATTCTCCATGGTGGCAAGGCGCGGAAGCAGCGCCGAATCCGTGCGCACGGTCAGAGCCAGCACAGCGGCCTCGGTGACTGTGCGGTCCGGCTCGCTGTCAGATTTGTCAATGGCGTTCATGAGGAAGTCCGTGGCTTGGGGAGAATTATATTCGGCCAGAGCGCCATAAGTGAAGCGCCGGAGATCGAGGTCGCGCGGATCGGAGAGCAGCTTCCAGAGGATGTCCAGCGCTTTCTCACCACCGATATAGGCCAGCGACTGTGCTGCGTATTCGGCCGTGCGGTCGTCCTTCAAAGCCGTGACGAGCTGGGGAATCACCGCCGGCCCCGCTGCAAAAGTCGCGCGCAGAAGGCTGGATTGCGCCTCATCATTCGGCGAGCTGATGATGCCGTCAAGCAACTCCGGCGCCCAGTCGCCGGGGAGGGGTTGGTCCTGGCCCGCAGAAGCAGGGCTTGACTCCGCCGGCTTTGCGGGATTTGCGGGCTCCTTTTGCGCATACCCCGGAATGGCAGGTAATAAAGCGACTGCCGTCACTAGTAGGAGCACTGCACCGCCCCATCGACCTGGGCGATCTGTTGTCATAATTCCTCAGGGCGCTGCCCGTCGTGTTCACTGTGAGACTTTGACCCTGAAATCTCCGCCTTAGCTTAGATGCGAATGCGCATGATCACGTTGGAACCCGCGGCATCAGCCTGCGCGCGGGCCATCCAGCAGTGGAGGAAGCTCCCGCAGATCATCGATCAGCAGGTGGGGTGAAACCTTTTCGAGCGTGTGCGCCCCAAAGCCATAGGTAACGCCGCACGTCCACGCGCCGGCGTTCCGTCCGGTGAGCACGTCTGTATCGGAATCGCCAATCATCAGCGTATTGGCGGCGGCAACCTGAAAGTCATCCATCAACCTGTGCAAGCCAATGGGATCGGGCTTCTTTTTCGGGAAGCTGTTGCCGCCGTAAATGTAAGTGAAATAGGCCCCAAAGCCGAGCCGGGCAATCATCTCGCGGCTGAAATTAACCGGCTTGTTCGTCAACACCGCCATATTGCGGCCGCTGAGTTTTTTCAGCGCCTCGGGAACTCCGGGATAAGGCGCCGTACGGTCGAGCATATGTTCGCGGTAGTAACCCAGAAAGAAGGCCAGCCCCCGTTCAACCTTTTCTTCATCAGCACCCGTCCCGAGCGACCTGCGAACCAAAAGCCTTACCCCGTTGCCAACGTAAGTGGCAATCAAGTCAAGAGGCAAAGGCACAAGGCCCATTTCAACTCGCATGGCGTTAATGCTCATCGCCAGGTCCTGCTTGCTGTCTACGAGAGTGCCGTCGAGGTCGAAGACCAAGAGCCGAACTTGTTTCCAGTCAAAGGCCACGGGGTTTCCTAGGATTGGGATGGCGCCAGATCATCGGGTTCGAGTGCGCGCAGGATCAAAGCCGCCTGTTCCGCGGGAATGGGGTTGAAGTGGAAGCCCTCCGTACCCAGAAAGCTCCGTCTGCCCTCCACATCCGGCTGAATCTCGATGTGCCAATGGTAATCGTCGGGGACAGATTTCCACCAGTTTTCATCGGGCTTCCAAGCCTGCAAGTTCGGCTCGGTGTGAATCACCAAGTGGAAGCAGGGGGAGATCATTTCCACGCGGCGAAGACAGGTCTTGAGGAACGGCGCAAGAGCCTTTCTCCGCTCCGGCGCCCCCATATCGTTTTCGAACGAAGAAGCGTGATGGACGGGAACGATCCAAAGCTCGTAGGACCACGGCGAGCCAAAGGGACAAAACGCCACGAACTCGCTGTTTTGGTCCACAAGCCGCTCCTCCTGGCTCAACTCCTGTTGCAGGGCGTCGCAATAGATGCAGCGATCGTGCTTCTGAAAATGTTCCCGGCTCCAGCGCAACTCGACCTCCAGCAACTGCGGCAGGACGGGCGATCCGAGAACCTGCGAATGAGCATGTCCACGGTAAGAGGAGCCGGGTGCAAATTGATTTTTGAAGATCGAAACATAACGAAGCCGGCGGTCCTGCTTGAGATCGATAATGCGATCGCGGAAAAGCTCCAGCACATGGGAAATCTGCTCCTCGCGGAGTTGGGCCAACGTTGCGCCATGCCGGGGGGTCTCGACCACAATTTCGTGCGCCCCAATGGAGTTCATCCGGTCGAACATTCCTTCTGCCCTGCGATTCGCTTCTCCCTCGACGTGAAACAGTGGGGCGCGGTCGTGAAACACTCGTGCCGTCCAAGCCCCGGAAGCATCGCGCGACTCGCGAATTGCGGGCGGGGTCTGCCGCTCATTTCCCGGACAAAACGGGCAAGCCCCGCCTTCGTTGTGGGCGTCCGGCATCACCGGGCGCTTCCCCGTCACCACCCACCGCCGGGTGAAGGGGTCCAGCCGCAGTTCATCCATGGGAGCGAGCTTTCGGTTGAGATGGCGCGGTCAACATGATTTCACGCAGCAAGCAACGGCAAACGACGGTTTTGAATTCCTGATTCTCCATTCTAACTTGGATCGAGCCTGACGTCATGGGGGGATATGAAATGGTGGGTATAAGATGGCCGTTGATACCTGAAGCTGAACTACCTCGACGCTTTACGGGCAGTGTGATAGTTTTGATTGATGGCGCATAACAGGACGGACAATTAATTTATGGCAGAGATTCTCCCTTTTCGCGCGCTTCACTACAACTTGCAGAAAATTTCCGACCTCGGCACGGTGGTGACGCAACCTTACGACAAGATTACTCCCGAGATGCAGGACCATTATTACGATCTGCATCCTTACAACCTTGTGCGCATCGTGCGCGGCCGTACGCTGAGTGATGACGGCGCCACGAACAACGTTTACACACGGGCAAAACGGGACTTTAACACTTGGACTCAGAATGGCGTATTGGTTTCCGAACACGTCCCGGCCATTTACCCCTACCATCAGGAGTACGAAGTTCCAGGCCAGCCCGGCGTGCGCCTGTTAAGGCGTGGTTTCATCACCCTGCTGCG
>JASHTZ010000253.1 GCA_030040295.1 Terriglobia bacterium
TCCGGAGGAAATGACCCGCTGGGGAAAAGCCGGAGGGGAAATTCAGGCGCTCGCGCAATCCGACCCCGAGGAGGTCAACGCGCAGAGGATCTCCGAGGATTTCGGCGTCCCGCATCCGGCCTTGGCGAGGACCACGGCGTGCGAACTTCTCAATTTACGGCCGTTTCCCACATTCCTGGGTTACTCGAGTTATCTGCTGGCGGAGTCCTGGGAGTCGAACAATCTGTACTGGGCGCGGCTGGCGGATGAAAAGGGTTTGCCGCCCGAAAGTCTCCACCAATTGGTCCCCGCGCTGACGCACCGGATGGTGGAGAATATTTTCGCTACGCACCTCGATGACTGGCCGGCCTTGCTGCGCGCACTGCGGGAAACCGGCACGGAATTTCGCGAGGGCAAGCTGGCAGGTCTGACCAAGACGACCGCGCCTTCCTCGCTCTGATTTTTGCTTGGGGAAGGATGGAGGGATGACGATGGCAAGGCGAATTCTTTTAGTCGCGGTGCTGTGCCTGGGAATTTTCGGGGGCGCCGGTGTTTGGCGTGCCGCCCAGCAACCCAATCTGAATACGGTCATCCGCGTGAACGTGAACATGGTGCAATTGGATGTGGCGGTGACCGACAAGAAAGGTGATTACATCACCGGCCTCAGTCCCTGGGACTTCCAGATTTACGAAGACGGCATTCCTCAGAAAGTGGCCACCTTCGGTGAAGAAAACGAAGTACCGCGCGCCCTGGAGGACTACCCACGCCGGGGCGCGAGCGAAATCGGCTCCGCTCCTCCCACCAAGACCGGCAAACAGGGGCGCGATAATACCCCACAGCCGATCATGCGCAAGGAATCCGCCGAGCGCATTGCCTCCATGGTGGCCGGCGCGAGCGTTTTCATCCTCTTTGACACCAGCAATTATATGTACCGGGGATTCGTCTACGCCCAGGATGCTATTGCAGAATTCGTGCGCACGCTCGACCACCCCTACCGCGTGGCCTTCTATTCTTACAGCCGCAATTTTTCGCGCATCTGCCTGCTCACAACCGATCGCTCGCTGGCGATTAACGGCGTGCGGGAAACCGTCGC
The DNA here is from genome assembly GCA_030040295.1 of Terriglobia bacterium. Classification (GTDB taxonomy): domain Bacteria; phylum Acidobacteriota; class Terriglobia; order UBA7540; family UBA7540; genus Bog-366. Next base: position 1,073 of record JASHTZ010000253.1, read on the forward strand.
CGGCGACGACGCAGCACTTTACGACGCCCTGCTCATGACCCTCAAGGACGCCGCGCAGTTTACCGGCAGAAGGGTAATCGTGGCTTTTTCCAACGGGCCTGACAACGCCAGCATGGTTGCTCCCGAAGACGTGCGCGAGCTCGCCCAGACGGAGGGCGTGCCCATTTACATGATCAGCACACAGCTCGCGCGCCTCGACCCTGTTTCCACCGCTGTTTTCGGCCGCATGTCTTCGAGCACTGGCGGCAAGTCCTATTTCGCGAAAGACTGGGAGGACCAGGCGAGGGCATTTGCCTCCATCCGTGATGATTTGGCCCATCTCTATACGTTAACCTACTACCCCCAGCCCAATCCGAATTACGGCTGGAGAAGCATCAACGTGAAACTGGCGGGACAGAACCTGAAGGACTATCGTGTGCGCACGCGTAGTGGCTACCGGCCGCGAACTGAGCGGCACTTTGTGCAGGCCACGGCCACGCCGTGAGGTGATGGCGCACCGGGCAATTGTGGCGGCGGCCTAAAATCGTCGTCGGCGCTCCTAAAGCACCGCTACACTACTCCTCAGAAAACAAACACGCCTTTGATGTAATCGCTCGCCGCCACTTGCTCCTCGGAGAAGGCCTGGCGGTATTCTTCCAGCTTATACCGGTGGGTGATCATTCCTTCCGTGCGTAGCACGCCGTCGCCCGCAGCGTTTGCCGCAGGTTCAATGAATCCCGCATTGTTGCCCGCGCCCAGAACGCGGCGATTCGGCCCCTGAACAACATCCGGCTCAAACGGCAGCGCCTGATGCTTGCAGAAACCCGCCAGAACCACGCTGCCGCCGAAGCGCGCGAGCTCGATTCCAAGCGAAACCAACGGAGGATATCCGCTCGCCTCAATCACCACATCCGTTCCATCCGGGTGCAGCGAGCCGGCAAGTTCCTTCAGCCGCTCGGCCTTCTCCGCCACTTCCGCAGCGCCCCAGGATTTTGCCAGCGCCAGCCGCTTCGACCGCTGGTCAAGGCACAGAATGCGCCGCGCTCCTGAAGCTTTCAGCACCGCAAGGCAATTCGAACCAATCGGACCCATGCCGAGAATGATTGCGGTTGAGCCCAGCCGCGCTCCCGCGATCGAAGCCACGGCAATGCCCACACCCAGAGGCTCGAGCAGCGCTCCCTGCTGGAATGAAATTGTCTCCGCGAGCGGATGGAGATTCTGCACCGGGGCGAGGACGAACTCAGCATATCCCCCGGAAGGGCCGAAACCGATCTGGCGGTATTCCGCGCAGCGGCGCCACTCGCCGCGCCGGCAGAATCCGCACTTCAGGCAAGTAATCTCGTTGTCAGCCACCACACGCCGCCCAAGCCACTTTTCATCCGAGGGTGAGCCAACCTTGTCCACCACGCCGCAGTACTCGTGCCCGGGAGTCAGCGGATAATCCACCGCGTGCCGGCCGCGCAGCAACTCAAAATCGGTCATGCAAATCGCCGCAGCTTTGATGCGAATCCTCGTCCAGCCGGGCGCCGGCGTGGGATCGGCAACTTCAACCAGGTTCAACTTGCCGGGTTGTTCGAAGCGAACGGCGCGCATGAGAGAATGCGATTGTACCTCGCCCGCAACAATTCATGTAGCTGCGAATTCAAACCACGGTGACTTGGGCTGGCTGTCGGCATGAAGGTGAATCTTCAATCCACCCTTGATTTTCCGGACGTCGGCAGAGCCGAGGGGCGGCAGGCGGTTGCCCCCGCCATCGAGAGGAAAAATTCGCAACTTGCGGACGTGTGTGCGCAGCGTGAGGAAGCACTCAACACGCTCGAGCCACGCGGGCGGCACGGCGGCCATGCCCATTTCAAGCTGTTTTCCGGAAGCGCCGGGAACAGGCTCAAGCGTCCACCAATCTTCCTCCGAATCGAAGTGAACCAGCTTCTGCGGGCGCAGAGGGTCGCTCCCCGGCTGCGTGCCGTAGGTGTAACCGGGAAGCGAAAGGAGCATGCGGCGCGACCGGGTGAGCGGCCGATCGTCAAGCGACGTCAGAAAGATCGTGACGAACCCCCGCGCGCCGGAAGCCAGTTCCAAATCGATTGCGCCTGCCGTCGTCAGGTTTCCCGCGGCAAGGAATCCAAACACGCCCGCCGCTTTGGGCGCGTGAACCCGGAACAACTTCTTCATCTCGTAGGTCATCTCGCCGGTATCCGACGTAAATGGCGACGAGCCCGTGGGCGGCAGCGGCGGCGCGTCAGGCCGGTCCTCCGCGCGCACCAGCGCCACGCGATGAATCAGCGCAATGTTTTCGTCATAGCCGGTGTTGTCATGAAGCCATCCGGCCATGGGATGACTCTTTTTCATTCGGCCCATCTTCAAGCGAGTGGCGAGCGGCTCGGCGATTTCGAAAAACTGCCGGGCCGCCTGAATCGCGCCGGAGCGGAACGCCCACGCGGATTGGCCGAGGTTCGCAAACTGCGCCCAGTTGCCGGGAAGCCCCATGCCGCGCGGAATCGGCTGCGGGTCCATCGCCGTCTCCGCCGAGTAGCAGAAGTGCATGAGCGAATCCCAGTCCTGAAACGCCCCGAAAACCGCCATGGTGGGATCAATTTCCGCACAATGACTGTTCGGCCACGGCTGGTTGTACTCGCTGATGGTAAAGGGCGCGCCGGCCACGCGCGTCGCCGCGCAGTCCAGGCAATACTTTAGTCCGCCGCCGATCGCGGAGGAGTCGTGGATACGCCAGTTGGCCAGGTCCCAATCCCTGCCGGGAAAATTCGGATGGTCCTCATAGAAGTGCAGGTCAAAATAATCCATCTCCCGCTGGCCGTCGAGATCCAGCAGGCCGCCGTACCACATTTGTGTGGCGCTAACGGGGACCAGCGAGTCGAGCGTCTCATGGATGGCCTGGCGATGCGCGTTCCAGTACGCCGCATCGCGGCTCAGCAGAAATTCCAGAAAGTCATCGAGCCGTGGCTCACTGGTAGTGAGATTGTCTTTGGCGCGCACGAGTGAAATGTTTGCCGCCTCGAGCGATTCTCCATCGCCCAGGCCCGCGAGCCTGTTGTTATCGGATTTCCACGCCGCGCGCAGTTCCGCAGTATCGCGATAGCGGCCACGGAGATACTGGTTCCACTGCCGCTTATATTCAGCCTCATAGTCGCCGGCGACGTACCGGTCCACGTCGCCCGTTTGCCAGGCGCGCACCAGCGAGCCTTCGTTGAATATTTCGACGAGCGCAAGGCCGGGATCGCCCTTCAGCCCGATCGCCGAGAGCAGCTTGCACGTGTAGTCAAGCTGAAGCTCCACCAGTCGCGGATAAAAGATAAAGATTTTGCTGGCGGGGGGAATTTCTTCGGGGCTGGTGCTGAGCGGCGGCAGGCCGTCGCGAGAAGGCTTGAAGGTGTACCCGGTGTTGTTGAGGATGAGGTCGAGGTAAATGCCTTCGGCTTTGAGCTCCTTCAGCCAAACCTGGAACCGTTCCACCCCCGCCTCGTCCAAAGTTGGAAACGGTTTCTCCTTGCCGACAAAGTAGCCGGAAGGTATCCGCGCCAGGTTCACACCCAACCGTCGAAGACGCTTCGCAACTTTGGCGGCGAGGCTTGAATCCGATACTGTTTTGGCGAAGAAAAGCGTGACGCCGAACAATTGCACTCGCTCGTCGTCAGCCGTGTCCGGCGCACCGTCCAACCCAACGCGGTGGAAGTGGCCGTTTCGAACGTGCAGCCGGTCTGCCGGGGCGAGTGGATGATTCATCCATCCGAAATCCGGCGCGCCGTGCAGCCGGTCCTGATCGACCGCGAAGGTGTAGGCGGAGGATGCGTCACCGCTGGGGTCATCGGCTGCGCCGAAGCAGGCAATCCGATTCAAAGCGGCTGCGCCCGCTATTGTGGCCGTTGATGCCTTCAGGAATTTGCGACGTGAAAATTGCGGAAGGGGTTTTGGATTATTCACGCGTGCGCCGGGGAAGTTGGAGTCACGATCATGGGAACGGGAGAAACATTATAGCCGGGCCTGACGACAAATTGGTTTGGATTCATTGATCCAACGACCGTAGAGCCGCCCTTGAGGGCGGCGCTACGATGTCTGCAAAAACTCAGGTGCGGGTGGGTGGACCCGCACCGCAACATTCCTACCAAATCAACTTCCCTGCGGCCACGATCACGCGCGGGCCGGAGGGGCTGCTGCTGGCTGACCATTCGCCAAAGGTCGCCGTCGTGCTCACGTTGGTCGTGAATTTCGAACCTCCCTGAGTGCCCGAATAGGTGAAACTGTGCCAGTTCCACATATCCAGGAAATCCGCCCGGAGTTGGAACCTGAAGCGCTCTTTGATCGCGAACGTCTTCATCAGGGAAGCATCCTCGTTGTCGTAGCCGGGTTGGCGGAGGTTGGGTTCCACCAGCGGGCCTTGACCGTAGTAATTGGGGTTCGCGGTGAAAGTGCTGGCCGGCTCGAAGGCAAAGATGTTCAGCAGCGGGTGGTTGTAGCCGGTGGCGGAACTGGGGTCAAAGCCATGCTCCCGCTGGGAGAAGGGATCGGCGCCCTTTATCATCCCCGCCGTGCAGGGGATCGAAAACTGGGCGGGAAGGCCACAGGTCGAGTCGATTTG
>JASHTZ010000031.1 GCA_030040295.1 Terriglobia bacterium
CAACAAGCAATTGGTCGCCGATTATGGCGTGCAACTGGTGGAGCGCAGTCGCGCCCACCGCGTAGGTTTGGGTATTGAGGCCTGCGTCGCGGGAGGAACTCCCGTGCTGCACGCCGTGCGAGAGGGCCTGGCGGGCGAGAATTTCACGGCGGTTTATGGAATTTTGAACGGCACCACCAACTACATTCTCACTGAAATGGAGCGGCGCAATGGCTCGTTCGCGGAAGCTCTGGCCGAGGCCAAGGAAAAAGGCTTTGCCGAGCCCGATCCCACGTTCGACGTGGAAGGTCACGACGCGAGCTACAAAATCGCTATCCTGGCCATGATGTGCTTCGGCCAGGCGGTGCGCGTGCGCGATATTCCCGTGGAGGGCATCACGCGCATCGCTCCGGTGGATTTCGCATATGCGCACCGCCTGAACCACACGCTGCGACTGGTGGCTGGAGCGCTCAGCCGGCCGGGCAATCGACTGGAAATTTTTGTGCGGCCCATGATGATTCCCACTGCCTCGCGCCTGGCCAGTGTGACCGGCGCCACCAACGGCGTGTTGCTGGTGGGCGCGAAAGGCGGCAACACCAGCATCACGGGTGCGGGTGCGGGCGGAGAACCCACGGGCGTCGCCGTGCTTTCCGACGTGGTCCAGATCGCGCGCTCCGTTGCGCAGGGTGGGGCGCGCTCCACTCCTTTTGGTTATGAAAACTGGCGGCCTTCTCGCGTCGCCGCGCCCGATGACAATGTCGTGGCCACTTATCTACGCTTGGTGGTGCGCGATCAGCCCGGTATTCTCGGCCGCGTCTGCGCCATCCTGGGCCGCCACCACATCAATATTGACTCCGTGCTGCAGGAACCCGATTGCGAAAAGCAACGCCTTCCCTTCGTCATGACCCTGGAACAAACCGAGCAAAAGCACGTCACCTGCGCGCTCCGGGAAATCGCCCGCCTGCCCTTCCTCGCCGAGCGCCCGCTCCTCATTCCCTTCGCGGAATTGCCTTGAACGGTCTCCCGCCTGAATCACTGGCTTCTCGATCCGTTGCAGCCAGCCGAATATGCGTGCATGGGGTGGTATCTTTAGCTGAGGACTCTTCTATATAATGTCGATGGCAACGGGAGCTTGGCGGGTACGTGCGCACGATCCGCGCGGTCCCCCTTCGGAGCATCCTTAATTCCTTTATTGGAATGAGACGATATGACCCCGCCAGCAACAACGAATGCGGCTGATCAGCATGGAATTGCGTTGGTAACGGGTGCGAGCAAAGGAATTGGGCGGGCGATTGCCCTGGGGCTGGCCGAGGCCGGCTTTGACATCGCCGTCAACTATTGCCAGGACCAAAGGGGAGCAGAGGAGACCGCCAGAAGAATTCAGGGCTTGGGGCGGCGGGCTCTGGTCGTCCAAGCCGATGTTGGCTTCAAGACGGACGTGGATCGGATGTTTGACGCCGTCCTCGAGGAGCTCGGCACACCCGCGGTGCTGGTGAACAACTCCGGGGTGCAAACCTGGAAGCCGCTTTTGGATTTGACCGAACAGGAGTGGGACCGGGTGCTGCGAACCAACCTCAAAGGGACTTTCCTCTGTGCCCAGCGCGCGGCCCGGCATATGGTGGCGAAGCGCCAGGGGCGGATTATCAATATCGGCTCGGGATCGAACAAGGCGCCCTTCCCCAATCTGGTTGACTACACCAGCAGCAAAGGCGGAATCGAGATGTTTACCCGTGTGGCGGCAGTGGAACTGGGCTACTACGGGATTACCGTAAATTGCGTCGCTCCCGGCATGATCGAAATCGAGCGTACCCGCGCCGAAGCCCCGGATTACGCGGGGACGTGGGCCTCGCTGACGCCCTTAAAGCGAATTGGGCAGGCCACCGACGTTGCCGCCGCAGTGGTCTTTCTCGCCTCACCCCAAGCGGGATTCATCACCGGGCAAACCATCTATGTGGATGGTGGGCTCCTGTCGCAGGTTCCCTGGCCCTACCCCGTGGAGCGCGGGAACGTTTAACATGCCGATCATTTCTTCACCTCGAACCGTCGGCGTTTGTGGCATCGGGCAGATCGGTTTGGCGTTGGGATTGGCCTGCTGGCGATCGGGTTACTCAGTGTTACTCTATGCCCGCAATCCGCAGAAATTGGAGAAAGCACGCGAGGATCTCGAACGCATGGAACGCTGGATCGCCTCCGAATTCCCGGAAGCTCATCCGCGCTATGGTGAACTCACGTATACGTCGGATCTGGCGGTGCTTGACCGGGAGGCGGACCTGATTGTGGAAGGCATCGCGGAGGATATGGCGGCTAAAGTCAGCTTGTGGCAGTCGCTCGCCAACGCCGCGTCGCGAGGGGCAATCCTCTGTAGCAGCACCTCCGGCCTTAGCATTTCTGAGATGGGGCGACAGTCCGGCTACCCCGCCCAAGTGATCGGGACGCATTTTTGGAATCCGCCGCATCTCATGCCCTTGGTTGAAGTAGTGGCCGGAGCGGGCACTGCCCAGGAGACCATTCAAGCCACCATGCAGTTCTGCGAAAGGATCGGCAAGCATCCCGTGCGCGTGAACATCGATGCGCCAGGGTTCATCGGAAACCGCATGCTGCACGCGCTGTGGCGGGAGGCGATCGAAATCGTGGAGCGAGGCATCGCCACGGCGGAGGACGTGGATACGGTGGCTAAAATGACTTTCGGCCTGCGAATGCCGGTCCTGGGACCTTTAGAAAATATGGATCTTGTTGGCCTGGATCTGATCAAAACGATACATCAGTATTTATTGGCCGACTTGTCCGCTGCCCAGCGGCCGGCGCCCTTGCTGGATCAACTTGTTCAGGAGGGGCATTGGGGCATGAAAAGCGGCAGCGGCTTCTACGATTGGGGGAAAAGGAATCCGAGATTGCTCGTCGAGGCTCGAGATCAGCAGATTGCTCGAGAGGCCAGGCGACTTTTGGAAGAACAGGGAAATGCGCCGGGAAAGCCTACCGAAGACTAACGTCACTTTTCAAAAACCGAAGGATTGGCAACAAATTCCGGCCGCTCGCCATTGAGGACTTGCAGGACCTGGCGGGCTACCAACTCTGCCATACGTTCCATCGCTGCCTGAGTTGAGCTGGCGATGTGTGGAGAAAATAAGGTCCGCGGCGCAGACATCAGAGGATGATCCAACGGGAGCGGTTCCACTTCAAAAACGTCGAGTGCCGCGCCGAGAAGGCGCCCCTGACGCAGAGCGTCCGCGAGGGCAACCGTGTCAACCACCGCTCCTCGCGCGGTATTGACGAGGAGGGATGATGGCTTCATGTGGCGGAGCGTCTGGGCGTTGATCAAGTGAACCGTTTCAGCCGTGGAGGGAAGATGTAAGGTCACAACGTCAGACTGTTCCAACAGTTCCCGAAGGGAACCTGCCAAGGTGATTGCCGGTGGAATCCCCTCGCCGTTCTTATAAGGATCAAAGGCTATGATCCGCATGCCCAGTCCGCTCCGGCAGATCTCCGCCACCCGCGCGCCAATGGCCCCAAAACCGATGATCCCCAAAGTCTTCTGGCGGAGCTCCACGCCCTGAAGAGTACTGCGATGCTCGAAGTCTCCGTCGCGAACCATCTTGTCAGCGGCCACCGCGTGTCGCGCCAAAGCGAGCATCAATTGCACCGTGTGCTCTGCCACGGCATTGGCCATTGTCGCAGCGCTGGGAGTAAAGACCACGGGAATTCGTCTTCGGGTTGCGGCGTCGATATCCACGTTGTCGAGCCCTACTCCGTGACGGCCGATGACCTTAAGCTTTGTCGCGACGGCCAGCACGTCCGCGGTAACTCGACTGAGCCGCACAATCAGGGCGTCCGCGGAGTTCAATTCTTCTTCGGTATGGGGCCGGCTTTGTTTCCACGGTGCGGAGACTTCGCAGGATTTCTCCAGCAGCGCAAGGCCTGGGTCCGCAATGCGTTCCGTGATCAGAACCACCGGCTTTTCCGGCATTCGCACATCTCCCACAGACCCACAATTTTCGATGGTCCTTCAAACCCGGAGCGGCCGGCCTTGAATGCGACGGCTTGCGACCACGCTTCGCCCCGCGGCTTCCTCCGCAAGAATCAGCGGGTTCCAGCGGTCGGAAAGCCGATCAGCGCTCAACTTCACTTTGAAGACTTTTGAGTTTGCCAATCGCGAACCACTTGCTTCGAAGGCGTCGCGGAAACCCCCGCTAATCCCCCCGCCACAATCAGGTTCTGGCCGGTGATCCACTCGCTCTGGTCCGAGGCAAGAAAGAGCGCAACCCTGGCGACGTCCTCGGGCTTCCCCCATCGCTGCAAGGGGATCGACGCGCGCACTCTCTCTTCCATTGCTTCGCGAGTTATGCCCAGTGTCGCCGCCCGTTGGGGCATTACCGTATCGTGGAATTCCGTGGTTATGGGGCCGGGGCTGATGGCATTGACATTAACACCGAACGGCGCGAGTTCAGTCGCTAAGGTTTGCGTCAGGCTGACAACCCCTGCCTTGGCAACGTTGTAGGATGCTGAAAGGGCCGCCGCGCTTACGGAATTGAGAGAAGCAATGTTAATAATCCTTCCGGATTCCTGCTGCACCATCAACGCACCAACTTCCCGGCAACAAAGAAACACGCCTGACAAATTCACATTAAGCACTCTGGTCCACTCCGCCGTGCTGAGGTGAATCAAAGGAATGACGTTGGGGGGAGTGCCGGCGGAATTCACCAGGATATCGATGGCCCCGTGTTTGGTTTTGACTTGCTGCACCATGTTTCGAACTGAATTCTCATTTGTCACGTCCACTTCAATCGATTCACAGCGGTAGCCTCGCGTAACAAGGTTCTTAGAGGCTTTCTCCATTCGTT
>JASHTZ010000254.1 GCA_030040295.1 Terriglobia bacterium
CAATCGCGTCCCCTGGTGGATCAACTGGTAGAAGGAATGCTGGCCGTTGGTTCCCGGCTCGCCCCAATAAACCGGGCCCGTGGGGTAATTCACCTCCGCGCCTTCGAGCGTCACGTGCTTGCCATTGCTCTCCATGGTCAGTTGCTGGAGATACGCCGGGAAGCGTTTCAGATACTGCTCATAGGGCAACACGGCCACGGTCTGCGCGCCGAAGAAATCGGTGTACCATATCCCGAGCAGGCCCATCAGCACGGGCAAGTTGCTTTCGAAAGGCGCGGTGCGGAAGTGCTCGTCCATTTGGTGGAAGCCGTCGAGCATGGAGCGGAAGTTCTCCGGGCCAATGGCCAGCATCGTCGAGAGGCCAATGGCCGAATCCATCGAGTAGCGCCCGCCCACCCAATCCCAAAAGCCGAACATGTTGGCCGTATCGATTCCGAATTTCGCCACCTCCGCCGCGTTCGTCGACACGGCGACGAAGTGCTTCGCCACCGAGCTTTGGTCGCCGCCCAGGCCGTTTAACAACCACTCGCGGGCGGTGTGGGCATTGGTCATGGTTTCAAGCGTGGTGAAGGTTTTGGAGGAAACAATGAAGAGAGTTTCCGATGGGTCGAGGCCCTGCACGGCTTCGGCGAAATCCGTACTGTCAACGTTGGATACGAAGCGGAAGTTCAAGGAGCGGTCGCTGTAATGCCGGAGCGCTTCATAAGCCATCACCGGCCCGAGGTCCGAACCGCCGATGCCGATGTTGATAAGATTTCGGATGCGCTTCCCCGTGTGGCCCTTCCATTCGCCACTGCGGACTCGAGTCGAAAAATCGGTCATCTTGTCGAGCACGGCGTGCACTTGGGGTACAACGTTTTCACCGTCGACCATGATGGAAGTGCCCTGCGGTGCGCGCAAGGCCACGTGCAGCACGGCGCGCTTTTCCGTGATATTGATTTTTTCGCCTCGAAACATGGCGGCAATGCGCGCTTGCAAGCCCGATTTCTCCGCCAGCCGGATCAGCAGCTTAAGAGTCTCGCTGGTGATGCGATTTTTCGAGTAATCCAGGAATAGGCCTGCCGCTTCCGCCGTCATCCTCTCGCCGCGCTTGGGATCTTCGGCAAAAAAGCTTCGCAGATGCAATTTTCGGATTATCTTGTAATGAGCTTCGAGGGCTTTCCAGGCCTTCCGCTTGGTCAGGGGCTTGGTGCTTCTGGTTTTGGCGGCTGCGCGCTTTGCCATGAATCCGCTCCTTTCTTCTCCGGCCGTTCCAAACTGCATACCCCGCGTTCTGCCGGCCATAGTATTTTACCGGCGAAGGACTCTTTGCGAGCGTTACATTTTGAGATGATTATTGTTACGCTTTCGTTCCCAGGTTAGACGAACAAAAACCCAGCCGCCTCATTGGAATTCAAATACGCCCCGGACTTGGCTGGGGTCTTAGTTTCGCCCGAAGCGTTCGTAAGGGTGAGGCGGCGACTCGCTCCCACGGCTGCAATTAAAGCACCACCCGGACTTATAATTGCATCCTGGACCAGCACGGTATAATGTTATCCTCCGGCCGGTAGAGACCTCCCGGCCAACCACATTATTATGGCAAATGAAGACGTAACAGCCCACGCCGCAGATGAACCTGGGGTGCCATTTCCCTTGGGAGGTGCCTGGCCCAACAAACTGCGGGATTTCGTCATCCGCAACCTGGAAATCCTGTTTATCTTCATCGTCGCCGCGATTGTGGTTGCCGTTTTCTACTATCTGCCTTACAAAATTGCCTTCCTGAATTTCTTCTACCTTCCGGTCTTAGCTGCGGCCTATTTTCTGGGTAGGCGCAAGGCCGTGTTGTGCGCGGTGCTCTGCATGCTCTCCGGCGTATTATTCGCCTACTATCGCGCCAGTTGGTTCGCCGTGGGCTCGTCCCGCCTTGATGCCTTGCTGGTTCTGAGCACGTGGGGCGGTTTCCTAATCCTGGCCAGCGCCTCGATCGGCACTCTCCAGGAAAAATTGCAGCGTGGGTTCGAAGAGACCCGGCAGCTCTACGAAGAGCTGAAGCGCAGTCGTGGGGCGGAAGAAATGAAGGAAAAAGTCGAGAGGACTCTTTACGCCACAATGGACCCGGTGCTCGCCATGCTGGCCACGGAAGGCAAGCTGCGCTTCGAAAAGCGTGAAATCAGCATTATGTTCACGGGGCTCACCAATTTCTCCGGCTTCTCCGATAAGAACCGGCCCGAGGTGGTGTTGGAGGAAGTGAACCAATTCCTGGGTTACATCGAACCCATCGTGGAACTCTTCCGCGGCCATATTGACAAGCACATGGGAGAAGGCGTGATGGTGGAGTTCGGCGCTCCCATGGATTACGACCAGCACGCCCTTCTTGCCGTATTGGCTGGGCTGCGAATGCAGCAAGAGGTGGAAAGAATTGACATGCCCTGGCGGCTGCGCGTGGGAATTGCCACCGGCACGACCATCGTGGGCATGTTAGGAGTTCAACGCCAGGCCTACACTGCCCTGGGCGATCGCGTCAATGTGGCCAAGCGGCTCGAGGAAATAGGCGAGGCGGGGAAAATCTACATTGATGAGCCCACCTATAAGGCCGTCGAGCACTTCATCATGGCCGCCCAGCTTCGCAATCTCGGACGGCAATCCGATCAGGAAAACCTGGACAAACTGAACGACCTGGAGGAGAAGCTGCGCAACGAGGGCGAATCCGCCCAATTGCTCTATGAGCTGGGCAATGCCACCTTCAAGCTTCAGGATGCCACCGCCGCCATCGGCTACTTCGGGCGCGCCTTAGCGCTCGATCCGAACTCAACGGAAATCAAGCTTGCTTACGCCGATGCCAACATCAAGCGGGACGAATTCGAGCGAATCCAACTGAAGGGCAAAGTGCAGAGGGTGATGGTTTACGACGTCCGGGGCATCAAGGATCGTTGGAATGATACCAAGGTCATCCCGCCCGCCGTGGCCGCAAAATTTTCAGCTTCCGAGCCCCTGATCGAAGTTCCCGGCGAAACAGTGCTGGCGGTTGAAGCGCTGGATGGCGCCGTGGGCCACTGCCGGGTTACCGCTCTCCTATCGTTTGCAATTGCTGACCGGCTGGGGCTGAACCAGGCGACGAAGGTCATCACCATGCGGGCAGCGTATCTCCAGAGCCTTGGTAAGGGCGCCGTGCCTCACCACATTCTGAACGTGCCAAGGAGTTTGACCGAGCAGGAAGCGGCGCTGATTGAGAAATACCCCCTGGAGAGTGTGGCCGCATGCACCAAAATGGGCTATACGGACCCCCAGCTTATCGATATTATCCACCACCATCACGAGGCATGGAACGGGAAGGGCTACCCGGACCGCCTCCGGGGAGAGGACATTCCGCTGGGGGCGCGCATCACCGCCGTGGCGGAGGCCTACAGCGCGCTCACCTCGTGGCGACCCTACCACCCCATGAGAGATTTGCACGGTGCAATCAGTGAAATTCGCAGCGACGTGGAGCGGGGCAAGTTCGACCCCAAAGTGGTGGATGCCCTGGAAGAAGTCATTCGTTCAACCTCCTAGATCAGTCTCCACTGGGTCGCAGCCTACCCTTGCGTAAATACTCGTCGGCCAGCGCCTGCGGCTGAAAAGCGAAGTTCTCGGCCGCGGTGCGAACGAGAGAGTGATGAAACTCCGCATAAAAGGAAATTCGATTCGCCTGCGCTTGGGCGAAAGTGAAGTTGCGCAATTGATAAAGGAGGGAGCAGTGTCGGATTCAACCCACTTCTCGGCATTTCCGGCTAGCCGGTTGAGCTACACATTAGCGACCTCGCGTGGCTGCAATGAAATCACAGCGACCTTTGTGGAGAATGAAATCAAGGTGACCGTTCCGGAAAGCACAGCACAAACCTGGGCAAACTCTGACATAGTGGGATTAAACCATCGGCAGCAAATCAACACCCAGCTTAACCTTTCCATCCTGATTGAAAAGGATTTTCATTGCCTTGTGCCACGGCCCGGCGAAGATGAATCCGATAGCTTCCTGAATCCGGCCGGAGGAAAGAACCACAAGCCCTGAGGAAAAAATATGCGAGCCGTGCCGATTTGGGCTCAACGATGGAACTGGGCGCTCAGGGCCGCTTTCGCAAGCACGTGCCAGAGTCTTACAGTCTTGCCGCAACTGACTTTGTCTCGGTGTAATGTTCCATGACTTCCTTCCCCATCTCGCGGCCCCAGCCCGATTGCTTATAACCTCCGAATGGCCAGGCAGGGTCCCCGTAATTGTGCGCATTGATGCAGATGGTTCCCGCCTTGATCTTTCTGGCCATAGTGTGTGCAACTCGCAGATTTTGCGTCCAGACGCTGGCCTGAAGGCCGTACTCCGTGTCATTGGCGAACTTGGCTACGGCGTCGAGGTCCTGATCGTCGAAAGACTGCACGCACACCACAGGCCCGAAAATTTCCTCTCGAACCACGCGCATGTCACGATTGGTCTTCGCAAGGACGGTCGGCTCGACAAAATAGCCGCGCCCCTGGCCGGCTTTGCCGCCCACCACGACCTCCGCCCCCTGGCTTCGGCCGGACTGGAGGTAACCGGTAACGCGATTGTGCTGTTCCTTTGAAACCAGCGGCCCGAGATTGACCGTAGGGTCGAGCCCGTGTCCGACCTTGAGCTTGCCGGCTTCCGCCACTACCCCGCTGACGACGCGATCGTACACCGATTTGTGGGCAAACAATCGGGATCCTGCTGTGCAGCACTGTCCCTGATTGTAGAAAATGGCCGAGGCGGTGCCGGCAATCGCCAGCTCAAGATCAGCGTCCGGGAACACAATGGCCGGCGATTTACCTCCCAATTCCAGCGACACTCGTTTCAGGTTTCCTGCCGACGCCTTGACAATCAGCTTTCCAACCTCAGTTGAACCGGTGAAGGCCACCTTGTCCACGTCAGGGTGCTCGGCCAGCGCGGCGCCGGCGGTCTCGCCAAACCCTGTAACGATGTTCACGACGCCATCTGGCACGCCGGCTTCCTGGATGAGTTCGCCAAAGCGCAGAGCGGTCAGCGGAGTCTGCTCAGCGGGCTTCAGCACGATAGTGCATCCCGCCGCCAATGCGGGGGCCAACTTCCAGGCCGCCATCATGAGCGGGAAGTTCCAAGGGATGATCTGGCCAACCACTCCCACGGGCTCACGCAGCGTATAAGCGTGCCAGTTCCCCTCACTGGAAACGGGAATGGTCTCGCCATTCAGCCGCGTCGCCCAGCCCGCCATATAACGAAACATGTCGATCGAGCCTTGCACGTCGCCGTTCCGTGCGTTCGTCACAGGTTTACCGTTGTCGAGCGCCTCGAGTTCGGCGAATTCGTCGCGGTGCTTTTCCAGAAGGTCGCCGAGCCGCCATACAATCCGCGACCGTTCGCCTGGCGAAATGCTCGACCATGGACCGGTTTCGAATGCCCGGCGGGCGGCTGCAACGGCCAAATCGATGTCCGCCTTGTCGCCGGAAGGCACGTGAGCGATGATCTCTTCCGTGGCGGGATCTTCCACCGGAAAGGTCTTGCCGCTCCGCGCCGTCACCCACTTTCCATCGATCAGAATCCTGTGTTCTTTCTTCAGGAACTTAGCCGCAGCCGAACTGAGTGCTGGTTTCTCGATTGTAACGGTCATATCCACCTCCTGTG
>JASHTZ010000255.1 GCA_030040295.1 Terriglobia bacterium
TCTGGGGCTGTTTACCGTTGTACCTGCCGGATGCATGGCTGTTTCTGACCCCGATCAAGCCGGAGCCTCCGTCATTAATTGTCCAGATGATGGACCTAACGGGGGCGGAGGCGGGGGCACCGGTGACGGCGGTCAGCCCTGCATAACTCGTGAGATAGGCCCGGGGCAGCACGTTTTTGTAGGAAACTGCGGCCAGAGTCCCACCGACGGGGGCGGGGGCGCACTGGATATTTCCAAAACTTGGTCGGCCACGTTCCCATGCAGCCAGAGTGCGACTCAATTAATGTCCGCATTCCAGAGTAACATGGACCAATTTGCTGGAAATTCAGGAGCCCCTTTTGCGTCCCAATTCCCCGGTGCTATCAACCAGGGCGATACACTCACTATTAACACGGGTTTGCAGTTGCTACCAGGTAACTTCGTACCCCAGCAGGGGTTGGAAGTGACGGTCCTCTCGGTGACCCCCAACAGTTTCATGTTCCTGACCAACCCACAAGAGCACTTTTTTGACGGAACCATCGCCTTCATGGACAGCGACGCGGGAAACGGTAATGTAAATTTCTCGATTACCGCAAACGCGAATTTTTCGAGCCAACTCACCGAGTATACTATTGGGCCACTGATAGAGTCGCAAGAGAACTCGACTTGGAACAATCTTTTGAAAAATCTCCAAGGCCACTGTGCAGGGAGATCACAATGAGCATGCCTTCTGTAACCCCCAACGGGGTGGGGAAAATCAGCAGTGTCAGCGCTATCGTATTGATTAATTTCGTTCTCTTGGGCTCCTGCCTCCTGCCGGCGACACGGGACGCCTTAGGGCAGGTGTTCCAGGCACTCAAACACTACCCGCCTCTGCCTTGGTTGTTTGACCTGTGGGTCGTGGGGTTCACTTTTTTCGCAACCGGTCTTTTCATCCGCAAGATGGTGAAGGCATGGAGAGTCGCCGAAGCCTCGCGATCTAGGACATCAGCCCTAGTGGTCGACGCGGCTTTCCTGCTGTGCTGGTGGATAGCGCTCCTGGTAATTATCGCGTGGGCGCTGATGCTCGGAACAGGCGTGCTTTAAATACGGTTTCGCCTGGCCTACTGAGAGGTTAAACCCTCTCTTGGCTTTTGTTCAGAGATAAACATGGGTGGAATGGGTGCAATGGGACGCCGTAGGATCTTGCTGAAGCTGGTCCTCGCGATTTTTGCGGGCCTGACGGTCACCATAGTGCAGATAGTCACATCAGTGTTTGTGCGGTCGCAGTGGCTCAATTGGGCACTACCTGGATTCCTTATCATGCGCGGCGTTTACTACCGTCTCCAGGGCCTGCCGCTGATTGCCGTGGCCATTGTCGTGAACGTCATTGCGTGGTCCCTTCCTGTTTTCTTATTGCTTCGCATTATCGGGAGGAGAGCGGGTAGCCATCTCTGAAGTAGCTACGCCTCGTCAAGCCCGATTTTCTTTCAATTGGTTTTGCGTTCACAGACTTCACCTGTTCTCCCCTGCAGGGGGAGTGTAGGTGAGGATGTTGTTTCCGTGGTCGTCGGCGCGGTGGGAACGGTGGAAATCCCGAAAGGGATTTCCACGGTTTCCACGGCGCTTCCGATGTTTTGGGGGCGAGTAAATCAACCTCGCCCCCGCAGTGCCCAGGGCGCGGGTGGTGCTCTCTGGTTACGAATTAAATAAGGGGACAGACGGAACGTTTACCATGTTTTCAGATGCGTCTTCAAAGAGAATTTCGACATTCCAGACAAAAGGGGGCGAGCAGGATGCGGCTCAATCAAAGCGAAATCGTTGAAGACATTCTGCAGCACCTTCGGCAACAGGGCGGAGAAAACAGCGAATGGTGCGTAGGGACGGCAAGGGGGGGAGAAGGGGGTCAGGTACCCTTTTCTTGAGACAACTCCTGGCCGACGCCCGGACCGCGAACCTATCGGCAACGGCTCAACCCATCGCAGGGTAAGGAAGAAATCGAAAATATCCGGTATGCCATCCAGGGGGGCAGGCCGTATGGCTCGGAGAAATGGGTGTCCAAGACCGTGGCAGAATTCGAGTTGAAATCCACCCTCAGAAGGGTACCTGACCCCCTTTCCCTCGCCAGTTGGAAATCGTCGGCGTGGTCGGGAACTCGCGATGCGGTCCGCTGGACGGCAATTTTCCCGCCACGGTATATCTGCCCTACGCGCAAAAATTCAATTACCCGATTGCCGAGATGACCTATTTCCTGCGCGCAGCAGGCGATCCGCTGGCTTATGCCAACACCGTGCGCCGGATCGTGCGCCAAGCCGACGCGCGAATTCCCGTAACGGACCTGGGCACGCAGGCCGCGCTGATCGAACAGAGATTAAGCCCGCAAATTCTTTTTGCGCGGCTTTGCTCGGGGTTTGCGGCGTTAGCACTTGCTATCGCTTGCGTGGGGCTGTATGGAACCTTGTCCTACAACATCGCGCGGCGCACCGGCGAGGTGGGAATTCGCATGGCGCTGGGGGCGCAGAGGCGAACCGTGATGTTAACAGTGCTCCGCGACGTCCTGCTGCTCGCGGTCTGTGGTCTTGCCCTGGGTGTCCCCATTGCGCTCGGCGCATCGAAGTATGTCGCGTCGCTTCTTTATCAAGTGAAGCCCAACGATCCGCTCTCGCTGCTCTCGGCCCTGGTGATTCTGCTTGCCGCCGCGCTCCTTGCAGGCTTCTTCCCCGCCCGCCGGGCGTCGCAAATCGACCCCATGACCGCCATTCGGCATGAATGAAAATCTCGCAACTTATGGGTTCATCCGGTTTTGAGCGAACCCACAAGGTCGGCAAATTGCAGGCGCTTGCGCCGGCAGTAATCGCTGAGGCCGTCGACGATCCGCATGGAGGTAGCCGGGTCGTAGAAATTTGCCGTGCCTACCTGCACCGCGCGGGCGCCGGCGATGATGAATTCGAGCGCGTCGTCTGTGCCGGCAATTCCCCCGATCCCGATGATGGGAATCTTCACGGCGCGCGCCGCCTGGTAAACCATGCGCACGGCCACGGGTTTGATTCCCGGCCCGGAAAGTCCTGCCGTGATGTTGGAAATTCGCGGCGCGCGCGATTCAACGTCAATGGCCATGCCCACAAAAGTGTTCACGAGCGAAAGCGCGTCGGCGCCGGCGGCCTCCGCCACGCGCGCGAATTCGGCGATGTCCGTAACGTTGGGCGAGAGCTTGACAAAAAGCGGGTAGCGCGCCGCCTTCTTCGCCGCGGCTACGACTTCCTCCGTCAACTTCGGGTCGCTGCCATAAACCATTCCACCGCAGCGCGTGTTGGGGCAGGAAATGTTCAGCTCGTAGGCGGCAATTCCCTCACCCTCGTTCAGAATTTCGATGCAGCGCACGTAATCTTCCGTCGAGTAGGCGAACACGTTCACCACGGTGCGCGCTTTCAGCGTGCGCAGGAACGGCAGCTTCTCCGTCAGAAAGCGTTTCGCGCCGACATTCTGAAGGCCGATGGCGTTGAGCATGCCCGAGTCGGTTTCGTAGATACGCGGCGGCGGGTTGCCCTCCATGGGCTCGGGCGAGATACCTTTCACGCAAATTGCGCCCAGCTTGTTGAGGTCGATGAGGTGGGCAAATTCTTTTCCGTAACCGAACGTGCCGCTCGCCGTCCACACAGGATTCTGGAATCGCACGCCGGCAATTTCGATCTCCATCTGTGGAGTGAGTTGCCCGGCGGGCGGTGCAGTTTTCAACGCTTCCATCGATGTGTGCGAGGTGGCTGCGCTCGCGTTATCGTGGCCACGGTGTAGCTTCGCGCTGGATGGCGTCTTTGTTCCCAAATTCTATTCCTTGATTCCGAGTCTCTTTTCAGTTTCCCAAACAACCTTCTCCGCCCAGAAAACCGGCCCTTCCGTGCAGACGCGCTGGTAGGCTTCGTGGCCCGTGCCCTGAACTCGAATCGAACATCCCAGGCAAACACCCAGCCCGCAGCCCATGCGGTTCTCCATGGATACCAGGCACGGATGGCGAAAACGTTTGGCCAATTCCACCGTGGCGCGCAGCATCGGCCAGGGACCGCAGACCATGAGCAGGAATTTCTTGCTCGTGTGCCGGGCGAGATACTCTTCCAGCGGCCGGGTCACGAATCCGCGATATCCCGCCGAGCCGTTTTCCGTGGCCAGCAGCATGGCGCGCACCAGCGGCTTGAATTCCTTCACGCCCACGAGATCGTCTTTGGTCCGCGCGCCGAAGAAGAGCCGCTGCGTAAAACCAGCCTCCGCCAACTGCTTCGCGGGAAGCAGCAGCGCCGCGATGCCGATGCCCCCCGCCACGTGCAGAATCTCGTCGCACTGGTGGGCCTGCGGAAGGTAGTCCTCCTGAAGAAACCCGTGGCCAAGCGGCGCGAGCAGCCCCACCTTCTCGCCGGGGCGAAGTTCCGCCATCAGCCGTGTGCCGCGTCCCACAATTTTGTAGAGAAGCTGGAGAATCTGCGGCGCGGGCCGCTGGCCGGAATGGCCTGCACGAGCGCCATCCTTCGCGCACACATCAAAAATGCTCATGGGGCGGCGCAGCAGCACGTCCGAGCGCCCCAGCATACGCACCATCGCAAACTGCCCGGGGCGAACCTCCGGCGCCTGGCGCGGAGCGTGCAAACTCAAAAGGAGATGGCCGCCGGTGAGAGGGCGATTTTCCATGACGGCCACGGTTTCGTCATACATCGCGACTATGCTAACAGAACTGCGCGCGTTCGTGTAGGGTCCGAAGCGTGGGTGATTGCTGCTGTAGCGGCGCTCTACGACCCGTCGCCCGAAGACGGCTTTGGGTCGCAGGGCGAGCGCCGTTGGCGGTCGCAGACCGCCGCTACAGATTTCCTGCAATCCATTTGCGGATGTGGGGAATAGCCGCCGGAGGGAACCTGTGGGTCGTGTCGTAAAAACGGAAGTCGAGCCTGGCAGCGCGCTGGCGCAACTGCCTGCGGATTTCCAGGTTTTTTTCCCGCGAATACCATTGGTCCTGCCGGGCGGCGATGTGCAGCAGGCGAGTGGTGGCGGGCCGGTAGTGCGGATTCTCGTTCCAATCAAAGGGCATGCCGCCGCAAACACCGATGACGCCGCGAATCGCTCGCGGGTGCGTGAACACATAGCGGTAGTTGAACACGCATCCCTGCGAAAACGCCAGCAGGAAAATCCGGCGGGGGTCGGTCCGGTAGTTTCGCACCGCAAGTTCCATCACGGTTTCCAGGTCGCGATGATGGAGCCGGACGGAATCCTCCACTTTGTAGGTTGTTCCCCAGCCGAATCCCACGCGGAAATTCTTGGGATTTTTTCCGAAGCGGCGAAAGAACTGGTGAAGACCCTGCAGCGAAATCACCACCATGTTGCCGCCGGCAATCTTCTGCGCCACGCGCATCATGGAATCCTTGTTCCCTTCGTAACCGTGCAGGGCAATCAAGAGGGGCCAGCGTTTACGCCGGTCGAAATCACGGGGGAGTTCGAGTTCGTAGTAGCGCGGAATGGACGTGCGGAAGGATTTCTCCATGGAGATCTTGAGGCAGGAATTTTAACACACCCGGCTGCAACTGCCCGCGGCTGGCGCAGACATGCCTTTCAATGTCTGCGTTTCACAGAGAGCAGAGGCGATTGCGCAAAACGCAGACACAAATCACGCGTCTGCGCCAGCCAGCGGGGTGGTGGGCAGAAGAAACTGTACTACGCCGCTGCCGGGACGCCGTTTGGAGATTCGACCCTTATCACCTAAAATGGGTGGAATCCAGGTGGTGCATGTTTGCTTTGCTTAAGGCCTGTTTGATTATCGGTTTGGTGGCGCTTAATGCCTTTTTCGTTGCCACGGAATATTCCCTGCTGAGCGTGCGGCGAACGCGCATGGAGCAGCTTTCCAACGAAGGCAACAGCGCGGCCAAGCAGGTGCTTGCCCTGCTCTCCGACATGGTGGGGCTGTTTTCCGGCACGCAACTGGGCATCACGGTCATCAGCCTGCTGATGGGCTGGACGGGCGAACGCATCATGGCCGCCGCCATCGAAGGGGCGATCGAAAAACATCTTGGGCAGTTGGCGAGCGCCGCCTTCGCGCACGCTGTTTCCGTGGGAGTTGCCTTCCTGCTGATCACCATTCTGTTGATGGTGCTGGGCGAGCTCATTCCCAAGGCCATGGCTTATGAGAACGCGGAATTTTTTGCCCTGGGCGTGGCACGCCCCATGCACTTGTTCCTGCGACTCAGCCGCTATCCCGTGCGCCTTCTGAACGCCATGGCCAGCGGATTGCTGCGCACGCTGCGCCGCCCTCATGAGCGCGGCCACGGCCCCTTGCCCACGGCCGAAGAAGTGAAATTGATTGTTTCCGGAATTCGCAAGCGCGGTCTGCTGGACGAAGCGCAGGAGGAAATGATCCACGGCGTGTTCGACCTGGATCGCGTACGCGTGCGCGAAATCATGGTGCCCTGGAACCGCGTCGCTTCCCTGCCCCTGGAAAGCGGCCTGCGCGAGCTGCTCGAGCGGGTGGTGAAGGACCAGCACTCGCGCATCCCGATCTACGACAGGTTGCCCGACCAAATCGTCGGCGTGCTCTACACCAAGGATCTGCTGGCGGTGATGGCGGAAAGGGAGCGCGCCTCCCTGCCCGCGAACGCGCCGTTTGACCTGCGCGCCATTCTTCACCCGCCGATGATCGTGCCCGAATCCATGTCGCTCACCCAGGTGCTGAAGGATGCGCGCCGCCGCCACTCGCAGATGGCGCTGGTGGTGGATGAATTCGGAACCTTCGTTGGCCTGGTGACCATTGAGGACGTGCTGGAACAAATCGTCGGCGAAATTCAGGATGAATACGACCGCGAAGAAGCCGCCATCCGCAAGGTGGGAGAAAACGTTCTGGTGGTTGACGCCTCCGTAAGCCTGCGCGACCTGGCCGGCGAACGCGACATCATTCTGCCGCACGGCGCCGGATACGAAACCCTGGCGGGGTTTGTAATCTTGTGCCTGGGTTTTATTCCGCGGGGAGGCGAAAGCTTCGTCTATGACTCCCGCCGCTACACGGTTTTGGAGGTGGACGGCCGGCGCGTGGCAAGAATTCGAATTGAGACTTTGCCGCAGGCAAAGCGAGATATTGAAATCAGGAGTCAGGAGCCGGCAGTCAGGAGTCAAAAAGGGGATTAATTTCCTTGGCCGATCGCGTCTGCAGAAAAAGCCAATTCCGGTCCCCATCCTCGTCAGCCCGCAAATTCTTCTTACGCCCGGTAACATTTACACTCGACGCCCTGAGCGATTTGAACGTCAACAGTGTAAAACATTGACCCGTTGGCGTTTATGAATCCGTTATTGTGGCAAGCTAAATGCCACGTTCCTCGTTTCCGGCTTCGACCAAGATTTGTCTGAATGGGCAAGTGCCGATGGAGCGGCAACCCAACCTGCGGGCCGGCAAGGGGTTCAGACAAATTCCGGATAAGTTCGCGAGGAAACTAATCTCATGTGGCGCGAAAAAAAATCCACGGCGGTGGGGCCGGGGCAGTATATGCCTGTAACCCTTCCCCCGGATAAACCCATCGAGGAAAAACCTATGGCAGACTCATCCAAATCGTCTTCTTTATCTTCCCTGATGCCAAGCGACTCCGGCCGCACTTTGCTGGGTCGTACGCTCGTCTTCAAGGGGGACCTGTCCGGCAACGAGGACCTGGTCATTGCCGGGCAATTCGAAGGCACGCTCAATGTGCAAGGCCATTGCGTGACCGTCGGACCGGAAGGCAAAGTGAAGGCGGATATTCAGGCTACCCGCGTGGTGATTCACGGCTCCGTTCACGGAAACATCTCCGTGCGTGAGCGCCTGGAGATCCACAAAACCGGCCACGTGGTGGGTGACCTGCTCGCCCCGGGAATCTCCATCGAGGATGGCGCATATTTCAAGGGCAAAATCGAAATCATCCGCGACGGAGAACAGGAAACCTCCAAGAGTTACATTCCGCTGCACGTCACGGCGGAAACCACGGCTTAGTCCTTGTGCTCTTTGGCCGGGAATATTGGCGTTTTGATCTTCCCTCAGGCAGACTCAGGAACCGCAGGCGAAGGCGTCCCCAGCATCACACCCACTTCTACGCCCCGGTTTACATTCAGGATTTTCGCGGCTGAACCCCGGTTGGTGCAAACCTCCAGATAACCGTTGCTGCCCACGATGGCGAACAGCTCCGAAGGCTTGCCCATCGAGTAAGCCAGGTTCAGCTTGGTGATTTCCTGCTGGTTGATGATGATCTTGAAGGAAGGTGGGTTCTCGGCAAAAAGCTGGGGAAGGTCCTCCGGCAGGAGATTGGTAATAACGTTGCCAAATTTGTCGATCTTCAGGACAACTCCCTTGATGAGATTGTCGCCGACCTTTTTGGGGCGGGGCGAGGTGAATTTTGTGAAGTCGGTGATGGGATCGCCGAACTTATCCACTTCCACCCATTTACTAAGCCAGGCGGCCACAGGAGCAAAGACGTCGCGCCCCTGGAACGTGGCGCTGACGGGGTTGAGGAAGTAATGGTCTGAGGTGATGTGCCGCACCTCCATGTTCTCCTCGCGCTCATA
This sequence comes from Terriglobia bacterium, assembly GCA_030040295.1. Taxonomy (GTDB): domain Bacteria; phylum Acidobacteriota; class Terriglobia; order UBA7540; family UBA7540; genus Bog-366. Next base: position 8,512 of record JASHTZ010000255.1, read on the forward strand.
AATCAGCGACAGCACGCCGTTATCCGGCGCCACGAATTTGTAATTCATGCTGCGCGCCAGCAATGGACGGCGCGACGTTCCAACCCCGGGATCGACCACCACCATATGAATCGTGTCGGGAGGAAAGAAGCGATAGCTTTGTGCCAGGGTGAAAGCTCCGTCAAAGATATCGTAGGAGGCCACTTTGTGCGAGATATCCACGATCTCGACCTCGGGGTTGATGCCGTAGATGACCCCTTTAATAGTTCCGACAAAATGGTCGACGGTGTCAAAATCCGTAATGAGGGTAATGATGGGCTTGCGCGCCAAAGTTATCTCCTGTTCTTGGCATCCCCGGTGTGAGCCGTAGGGAAGGTAACGAAAACCGCCAAGAGTTGTCAAGCGCAACGGCACAGCGCGACGGCACGGCATTCCAACTGTAGCGCCGGTCTATCGACGGCCGACGAGGCTCGCCCTGCGGCCCATAGCCTTCGGGCGACGGGTCGCAGAGCGCCGCTACAACGAACTCGCACCCCGTTTGATTCACCCGGCATGATCGCTTCAATTGATGCGCTGCACGCGCGTGAGACGAGTAAAGTCGCAATGCGAATCCAACTCCATGGCGCGCAGCAGCGCCTGAACGGCGTTTTCAACCTCGCCGAGCTCCAGGAAGCAGAACCCCAGCGCCTGGTGAACGAATGCGTCGCCGACGCGATAGGTCAAGGCATCTTCGTAAGCCGCCTGCGCGCCCGCCCAGTTCTTGAATTGAACACACTGAAAACCCCGCTCGCAGGCAGCCGCCCAGGGCTGAATTTCCGGAGTGATCTCCAAAGCGAGCGGAGTCTCGCGCTGCAAATCCCGCAGCCGGCGGGCCGCCTCCGGCAGGTTGTCACGAGCGGGAGAATTCTCAAAAATTGCGACAGAGAGAACCAATTCGCGCAAAGAGCGGTTCAAATCCTCGTGCGACGGGTTCTGCGAATAGAGCAGGCTCAGGGCCGTGCGATAATGCTCGCGGCTCTCGATGAGCGATTCCACCTTCATCAGGAACTCTTCCGCTTTGGCGTGGTGCGGATCAAGGTCGAGCGCCCGGCGGTAGCAGGCCGCCGCGCGGTCCAGTTGGCCGAGGCTTCCCGAGGCGTTGCCGAGCAGATAGTGCGCCTCGGCATCCTCGGGAGCGGCCTGTACCGCGCGCGACAGCGCCTCAACCGCGTCAGCGGGGCGCTGCGTTTCAAGGTAGCAAACGCCGAGCTGGCTCCAGGCGCGGGCATTGGCGGAGTCCTCCACCACCAGGCCTTCCAGCAAGCTGATGGCCGCAGGAAAGTCCGCTTGCCCAAGAGCTTCCAGGGCGCGCGCCAACCGGTTGTCCGAATCCAGGTTTGTCACTTCTTTTCCGATTCTTCGCGGTCACTTCCTGAAGATGTCGCGGAATTGCTGCACGCTGAGGGGTGGCGTCTCGGCGGTGCGCAGATTCTCGGCGACGTGTTCGCGCCTGCTCATTCCCACCAGCGCCGCGGCGATGCCGGGCGTGGAGCGCACAAACTGGATGGCCCTTTGCGCGTCCTTTTCGAGGCCCGGAAACCATGCTTGAGTTTCCGCCGGCAAACCTTCCGTCAATCGCTGCTGAAGCAGGCTGGCGCTG
>JASHTZ010000256.1 GCA_030040295.1 Terriglobia bacterium
CTTTTCAATCACCCGGTCTACCACAGCGTCACCACATCCCGCATACGCGAAATCCACAAGCTTGGCTAAGGTTCTCATTCAGCCGGTTTCATGTTGCCCTTGGCTTTGTGGGGCAGCGGAAAAAGTCCCGTTACTGTCATTCTGAGTGCGGCGAAGAACTTCGCCTTGGGTGTCAAGGCACGGCAAAGTTCGTCGCCGCCTTCTGCTCTTCCGGATGACAGAGGTTTTCGCAGCCGCTTAACCCCGGCTCATGCCGCCCTAAAGGGTGGCCCTCCTTGCGCAGATTTCACCTACTGCTCCAGGCTCCAGCGGCGGTTCTGCGCCAGAGCAGCCGCGGCTCGCAGGGCGAGCGCAAAAAAAACGCCGGTCGGAGACCGGCGCCACAACGGGCGAACATCACTCAGTAACGGTGCTGTATGCAATTGTAGCTGCGGTCTTCAACTACCGAACCGTCGATCAGAAATCGACTCCACGGCAAAGTGCACCACCACGACGTCCCCCTATTCTTAAACCTTCAATAGGTTTTGCCCCGCCCAAGCCATAAATTCCTCTGTCAGGAAATGTCCTACAACCCCGATAGAAAAAGTCCTACCTGAAATTCAGCCGCCTGCCGATTTCTCCCGGAGTTCACCTCAAATACCCTCATGCGCGGGCTGAATCGGATCGAGACATCTCAATAACCCCTCAGCGGAGTCTCCACCCTGCGTTCCCTGAGCCCTTTCCATAAATCTCGAAAAATCGCGCACTGCCGTTGGAGGTTTGAATGATTTCACGAACGATGTTTCTGAGGAGGATTACATCCAGGGTTGTTTTCTACTTCGCATTGCTTGCCGTCGCAAACGGTTTAGGCTCTTTCGATCTGTGGCAAAGTTCAGCCTGCTGGGCACAGCAGACAATTACGGTCTATCCAGGTCAGAATTTGCAATCGCTGGTTAACCAATATCCCCAAGGCACGACTTTCTCGCTGACGCCGGGAACCTACCGGCTCCAGTCTGTCCAGCCGCAAAGCTACGATTCGTTTGTAGGGCAGCCAGGGGCACTCCTGAGCGGAGCGGCGCTTCTTACCAATTTCTGGCAAAGCGGATCTTACTGGGTTTCATGGGCTCAAGTTTCGCAACAGTCGTCTTACCCGGGCCAATGCGAAGCAGCCACGCCGGCCTGCATGTATCCGGAAGACCTGTTTTTCAATAGCTCTCCGAAGCAGCGGGTGGCTAGCCTTTCCGCCGTGGGTCCGGGCACTTGGTATCTTGACTACAGCACGGGGGATGTCTACATGGGCGACAATCCCAACGGCTATACCGTGGAAATCAGCGAACTTCCCTACGCTTTTTACGGCGGGGCCACTTCGGTTACCATCTCCAACCTGATCGTTGAAAAATACGCATGCCTGGCCCAGGCCGGAGCCATCGACGGATCGGGAGGAAGCAACTACTGGTCCATTGACAGCAATGAGGTCCGTTACAACCACGGCACCGGAATCAGGACCGGGACCGGAATGTTCGTGAATGGGAACAATGTGCATAATAATGGCCAGCTCGGGGTTGGCGGCGGCGGAAACTCCGTCCTCATTACAAGCAACCAGATCTATTACAACAACTTCGCCGGTTATTCCTACTATTGGGAGGCGGGGGGCACCAAATTGGCCAATGTTCAGGATTTGACGTTTGAGTACAACTCCACCTACGGCAATTACGGCCCCGGCTTTTGGGTGGACATTAACAGCCAGAATGTGACCGTGAACGGCAATCAATTTAACAGTAATACTGAGGCGGCGGTTTTGAGCGAGATCAGTAATAACGTGACGATCTCCAGCAACTACATCTGGAATGATGGATATAATCCGGACGGGACCGGCATCTGGTGGGGAGCCGGAATCCTGATCGTGGATTCCACGAATGTTTCTGTCTATTTCAACTCTGTGGCCAACTGCATGGACGGCATCGGGGGTATTCTATCGGCACGGGGCGATGGGCCGAACGGCCAGCCTTACACTCTGCAAAACGTCAACGTGAACAGTAACTGGGTCACGCAATATTCCGGAATGGCGGCGGGGATCGTCATCGAGGGCAGCGGGTTTGACGATTCCGTCTACACGAGTTGGAACAACCAGTTTCAATCGAACACCTGGTATTTGGGGAACCAGAACGGCGCTTATTTTTATTGGATGGGTTATCCCATGACCTTGGCACAATACGGCGCGGCTCTTGTTTCCGAAAATGTGTCGACAGGTACCATTCTGGCGCCTTTTCCCAACTCCCCCGTCCCCCCCAGGCGCGCCGGCCCGGATGAGGCTTCAGAGACTCTCGCGCGGACTGTTCTTCCCCTCATTTGAAATGGAAGGGGATTTCCCTTGGTCCGTTCGCCACAGGGTCTTCGTCATCGATTGATAAGGGAGACTGGAGGGTGTTGTCAACTTGAGAACGCCTGGAGAAACTTAGCGCACGCATTAAAGCGCGGAAAGGAAGGCGGAGGCACATCACCAGGAAGGGCAAAGGATCGCTGGCGGCGAACCATGCAGTTTCGTCAATTCTGCGGATTGAAGTCCACCAATTCTTGAGAGTCAATGCTCCGCGCCGCCAATAGGCAACGCTGGCAAACAGGTCTTGGATTTCAGCGATAAATGTCCGCCCTTCAAGTTGCTCTCCGTGGCACAACCCCTGCCCGGTGAGGTCCCGGTAGAGTGCGCGCACGACGTCTGTTCCATCTGCGGTCTGAAAGATCCTGAATTGCGCACCGATGCGGGGATTGAAATCCACAAGTTTGTAGCGGGCGTCCCTGCGGTCGAAACGGAAGTCCAGGTCCATTATTCCGCGGTATCCGATGCCCTTCAGAAGTCCCATGGTTTGATCGCGCAACGCGTCATTGCGCACCGCGCGGGCGAAGGTCGTGGGTCCGGCAAACACCGGATAGGATCTCAATTTGATGCCGGTGAAGATTGCGTCAGGGTTGCCGTGCTGATCGCAATATCCATGGACGAACCAGTCCTCACTTGAGGAAGCGGGAATCATTTCCTGAAGCATCAGAGTCGTATTGGAATCCTGCCTCGCGAAGTCTTCGCAATAGTCCATCAAGTGCAGTCTCTCTGAAATAATGACCGTGCTCTTAAACCCGCGAGGCGCCTTCCAAGGCTCGACGACTTTGACGACCACCGGCAAAGGTGAGCTTCGGGCGAGATGGCGGAGCTCATCACAAGTACTGGGAAATTCGGCCGAGGGACAAGGAACTCCTAAATGGCAGCAAAGATCATGCAGGCTTCTCTTATTGGCAAGCTGTTGCGGCAGAACTGCGGGTGGCTGGGCAAACCTGAACCCTGCCGGCATCTCCTCGGCGTGCTCGGCGATCAATATGGCAGAAAGATCGTCGGCCGGCACAAGCACCGCTCCATGGGAGAGATCCCGGGCAATCATCTTCATCCCCTCGATAAACCAATTTCCTTCCTGGCGATCTGTTTTCCATAAAAATTTCCCGCGGAGGTATCGTGAGGTACCCGAGGGTATGGTGCGGTTTCTTTGCACGGCATAAACGGGAACCCCCAATCTGCCCAGACTTCTGGTAACTCCCAGGCTGCCTTGATGAAACGGGTACTCACCGAAATTCAAAACCAGCGCGGGAACGGAAGCCTCAATCCTGGCAGATGCGCCCACTTGATTTTCCGGCAAACTCGGACGATCGGTCGGCGCCGGTTGGACCGATTGACTCTCCCGCTTTTGTGGCCACCCCCCATAAACGCTCGCCCCGCCGTCCGACATTAGGGATCGGGCGATACGTGGAGCCGCGAATTCTGCCCCATACACAAACCGCATGGAGGGCCCAAAACGATGGGCGGATGCAAGCCCTGTGAAATAGAGCCCCCTTAATGACGACTCAAAGTCCCGGGAAAGCACGGGAAGCGCGCCCTCGCGCTGCAAAGAACGGGACAAGTCTGCGGAGAGGAACGGAAGCGAATCCACATCAACCTTGTAACCTGTGGCGGCGATGACGTGGTCAGCGGAAATCCGGCGCGACCCGCCCCCCGCAAGCGCCACAGACAAACTTACCCTCCCACCTTCCTCTCGAGCCGTCATCACCTCGTGTCCGCACAGAACGGGAAACCGGCCGAGCACGCGGTCACGCAGCCACCATGCGCCGGCGGGCCCCAGTGCGTGCTTCACGATTCTGGCTCGCATGGGCAATGGAAGATGACGGAATGTGCGCTGCATATGGCAATAAAACCATGCATTCCACCCTTCACCCAATGCGGTTTGCAAGGGGCACAGGCTGCTTACGCCCTTGGATGGAGAAGGATGAGGGTTCCACTCTACCAGCGGAGCGCGCACAAGTACCTGGACGCTTGCTCCCTGCTCATGAAGCAAGGCCGCCGTCTCGAGCGCAGCCTGCCCACCGCCAACCACAATGACCTCCTTGCCCCGAAAGCTGGTGAGGTTGGAGTGATTGCTGCTGTGAGTCACAAGTTCGGGGGGAAAATTGACGAATTGCGGTGGCCGGTAGGCAAAATTGCTTGTTCCTACCGCAAGCACTACACTTCGCGCCGCAACGCTTTCCCCGGTACTCAGTTGGAGCTCGAACTGGCCGGCCTTTCCCGCCAAATCTAAAACTGCGCATTCCTCCACGCCGGGAACCAATTGCTGTTGGAACGAGAGCCCGTAATCGACAAATATCTGAAGCGGGATGGGTACTCCATGATTGCCGTAAGGCAAACCGCGATCGGAGCAGTAGCGCGCGAGCGTCAATCGATCCTCTGGATCGGAGAGATTTGAACCCATTCCGTCAGATTTCAGCAACATCCCCGCGGGCATGGCCTTTCGCCAACTGTACATGGGAACACCGAACACCCTAAACCCCACACCGAGGCGCCGCAAATGCGCAGCCACGGAGAGTCCATAAGGACCAGCACCAACAATTGCAACTTGAGAGTCAGACATAAGTGCACCGCCGGAAGATCTTTCTCGCTCTGAGGATGAAGTTGGAAGTAAACATCGGGTGATATTCGGTTATCAATTGCCGATCCTAAGGGACGTTCTAATTTCTCAGGGAAGTGTGGGGAGGAATTTCGCTGGGACGCCACTTCCCCATCTTTCTCTGAGAATGGAAGCTCTCAAGGTCGAGATAGGTTGAGGGTGTCGCCAAATCCTTCATGAATTTTCTGACCCGAAAGCCGGCGCCGCGAAGGCGCGCCGCGCGCACTCCAACTCGCCTGAAGTCAACGGCTGAAACCAGTTTTTCATGCAGCAGCAATTCGGTGGCGCATACTGCGGGTTCGGAATGGAACAGGTTTTGAATCGCACCATCGGCAAGCAGATTGCAAGCTGCCACAAGACTCATTCCCTGATGATGAGCCATCCAGCAGCGGACGACTTTGTATTTGGGGCGAGGGTTTTCGAGGGTATTTGAGAAGTCTACCGAGTCGTAGAATCCCAATTGCCCTAAGCATCCCATTTTGGTTAATCGTTGAAGGTTTCGAACGGCCTCCTGAGG